>CAMAXB010000082.1 GCA_945862035.1 Opitutus sp. GAS368 | reverse complement strand
CAGCTGCTTAGGCTTGCCATGGCGGCGGCGATGGCGGCCGAAATGACTAGTCCGGCCAGGCCGTGGGGAAGCACAGTGAGGATGAAGTGAGGAAGGATGTCCTCTGCCTTCCGTGTTCCGGCCAACACCGCCGTCGAGACGTCCGTCGGGAAATGTTGGTAGTAGGTCCACAGGCAGGTTCCAAGAAACATGAACCCGACCCAGATCGGCACGGCTCCAAAGCCGAGGACAAACATGGCCTTGCGCGCCTCGCGGGAGGATTTGGCCGAGCACCAGCGCTGCACCGAGTCCTGATCGAGCTGGCCCGCCAGGTAGTTGGCCACGCCGACCAAGACGAGCATGAGAGTCGTCTTCTCTGTAAGCGAGAATCCGCCGGGCACCGGCTCAAGCTGCCGGGAGACCGGATTGAGATCGCGGAGTGACAGTTTGTCCGCGACCCACGCTTCCGAGAACACCTGTGCAAGCCCACCGGGCAAGGCATTGACGATGAAAAACACGCAGGCAATCGCCCCGCTTAAAAGAACGATGGTCTGGATCACATCGGTCCACACGACGGCTTCGAATCCGCCTTTGACGGTGTAGACAGCGGTGATTCCGGATGCGAACAGGATGCAGGTCAGCACCGGAAGGCTGGTCATCGACGAAAGCATCACCGCCAGCAGGTAGGTGATCGTGGCGGCACGCACGACCTGCATCACAAGATAGACCAGCGCAGCGTAGAGCGAAACGGAGGGACCGAAGCGCAAGGCGAGGTAGTGATAGGCGGAGCGTGCCGTGCCGCGACGGAAGAACGGGATGAAGGCATAGCAGGCAATCAACACCACGAGCGGAAACGCCAGCGGAGGAAGGATTCGAATCCACGCGGTTTTGAAGCTGTCTGCCGGGTAGGCGATGAACGTAATCGAGCTGATCGTTGAGCCGATGAAGCTCAGTCCGATCGCCCAGCCCGGAAAATCTCGCCCGCCGAGGAAGTAGCGGTCGGTCGTCTTATTCCGTTTGGAAAAGCGCAGCCCAATTGCCAGCGTGAGGATGGCGTAGGCCGCGATAACCAGCAGGTCGGCGGGGTGCAGCTCCATGCGCGCTTAGCGGTACAGTCCAGTGAGTTCCGACAGCGGTACGATCGTCACCTCAATGTCCTCCTTGTTGATGGAGTAGATCGTGTAGAGGCGGCCATCGTGTTCGTAGCCGCGCATGTAGTGGTAGCCTTTGGTCTTGGCACGACCTTCCCACCGGGCCGTCGTTTCCTCCGCTCGAATGTTAACAATGCGGTCGTAGACCAGCCCATCTCGGGAAAGCGCGATGCTAAACGGAATGCGGACCAGTGGATCGGGATTAACCAAGAGCGCATAGATTCCGTTACTTAGCCTGATGCCATGGTGTCTCGATCCCTGCTCGGGAAAATTAGTCACGACTGGGTGTGACCAGGTTGAACCGTTGTCAGTGCTGTAGGATCGGGCGAGGAAGAAAGGACGCGTACCCCGGGTCCGGAAATGTGCGACCAGATGTCCGTTGGGGAGCGGATACCATTCCGCCTCTTCAAGCATTCCCTCTCCGGGCAGGTCGCGAATGGTCCAGTCGGAGATCGATTTTACGCCGCCCTTGGCGGCCTTCATGATACCCCAGTTTCCGACCCCGTTTTTGCCGAGGATCAGCCAATCGCCGTCCGGAGTTCGCTCGGGGATGTTTCCGGCAAAGAAATCTCGCGCGATTACCGCCGGCTCGCCAAAGCGCTTGGTTTGTGGATTCCACTTGAACGCGAGCAGGACCGGTTCTTTCCCGGTTGTACGATCGTCCATGGCATCGCGTAACGCGGCGAGTGCATACATCTCGCCTTCGCGAATCCAAAAACCGCAGGCGGTGTACCTGCGGTCTGCCTCCCGGCCGGTGAGATCGATTGGGTCGCTCCATTCCAGTGCATCTCCGCTCGTGGCGAAGCGCACGCGCTGCCCGCGGAAATCTTCGCCGACGTAGCCATCGTTCCATTTGGCGAAGAATTGTCCGTCCCAGAAAACGATGAACGGATGATGGGCGAAGGCGGATTCATTCTGGACCCCTCGGAAGACGAGGCTGCGTTGACCGCTGGACGTGGGCAGCTTGTTCCACTCGACCTTCGTGGGATCAGGAGAAAGCCCCGGCACGGCGAACATGTTAGCCAGGACTTCGTCGGCGGGCTTTGACTGCGCGGAGAAGAGCCCGGGGCTTACCGCGAGGCCGAGCGCGATTGCGCCGACGGTTGAGTGCAGGTGGCGGAGCCAATGGGGTCTTGGTGCGCTCGGCCTGATGTTTGAGCGCGATGGGCGGGCGGGCCCGACCGGATTCGTGCCGGCCTCAGGCGATGGGGTCTTTATGGTCATGGGGTGGAAAGTGATTTTGAGTTAAGTTTGCCGGGTTCCGAAAGTACAGAGGCCTCGGTTCGCAGTACGGCACGCACGAACTCCACGCTGCAAAGCGGCGCGGAGTTCGTGGACAATTTCCAGGAAACCCAGTATCCGTTCTACGCGCCGGAAATTAGAAGCTGTAGGTGGTCGTCAGCCGGAATCGCCGTGGATCCCCGAAGTAGATGTTGCTGAAGTTCACCGCGGTCGAGAGATACTCCTCATCCAGCACATTTTCGACCTGAAGCTGGATGCGCCACGATGCTCGTACATAGCCGATGCCGGCGCTGATGATGTCGTATTCGGGAAGGATGAAGCTGTTTGCGCCGTCGCCGAAACGGTCCGCCACGGTCTTGTAGCCGAGGGAAACGGAGAGCCCGTTCAAGGATTTCCCGGTGAAGTCGTAGCGGGCGAACAGGCTCCAGTTGAACCCGGCGTTTGCGTTGCGGAAAAAGGTTCCCGTTTCAGATTCGCCCTTGAGATCGGAGAAACCAGCGATGAGATTCAACCCGTCGATTGGTTGCGCGGTCAGGTCGAGTTCCCATCCCTTGTTGGTTGCTTCCCCAGCCTGAACGGTCGCCGGGAAGCCGTTGATCACGGTGTTGACGATAAAGCCGTCTTCCACGGTTTCGAACTGCGCGAACGTTCCGGTCAGCCGTCCATCCCACAGGTTAACCTTGATCCCAACCTCATCCGATCCCCCCGTCCCGTTGCGCAGCGCGTTGCCGAGGCTGTCGAAACCGCTGCGAGGACGGTAGGTTTCTGAGTGGTTGACGAAGAGCGAAACACTGGGAATCGGCCGGTACACGATTCCGTAGGAAGGCGACCATTGGCTGTTCTTTCTGTTGATGATATCGTTGGCGGGATTGAGCCGGTTGTTCGAATTGGAGCGAACACCTTGGTAGCCGACACCGCCCGCGATCACCAAGCGGTCGGAAAACAAGTTGATGTTATCCTGAACTCCGAACGAGAAGGCGTCGCTGTTGCTGATGTTGCTGGCCGTGACGGAGTTGAACGTGAGATCCGGCGGCAGATTTGTTCTTTGCCACTGTTCGACCCTCATGTTGAGTTGCCGTGGCTTGATGAGGTTTTGCGAAGCGGCGTTGTAGCGGAGCTGGATCCCGTAGCTTTCGGAGCTAATGAGCGAGAGGTAGGTCAGCATCTGGTGACGGGTGGGCCCGAGCTCAAACCGGCCGGCTAAGTCCAGGTAAACTCTCCCGCTGGATCCGTTGTCAAAGTTGACGTCATAAGTGGAGCCGCGCGTCCGGATTTCCACCCAGTTTGGATTTTCAAACAGGGTATTGGTCTGGTTCCCGATGACGGCGCCACTGGCGTTGATAAAGTCGAAGTTGTTACCCATGAACGTCTGCCGGTTACCGTCATCATATGCGTAGCGACCTACCAGCTTGAGGGTCCAAGTACCGATGTCGTACTGAAATCCAGCCTCGCCCAGGTAAACGTCGGTCAGCTTGAACGTGGCGTTGCCCGGGCCCGCGAGCACGGTCGTCACCGGTAGGATGCCGAGTCCCAAGCTGCGTCGGGTCGGTTTAGTCGAATCGTAAGCGGCGGCGCGAAACGTGTGGGAGGGGGTGGTGCGGTCAAGAGATTGTGTTTCCCACCGGGTCCAGACCTTGGCGTTCGGCGCTAACTCGTAATCCACGAAGGCATAGAGGGCCGTGCGGTTGTCGTTGTTGCCGCCCTGGGCCTTGCCCTCCTGTACGGCTGCCGCCAGGCGGTAGCCGAGTTTCTTGTCCATCAGTCGGTTGCTGGTATCGATTTCGAAGCGGCCAAGATTGTTGCCGGCCACCTCATCGAGGGTTAACCGAAGGGTGGTTGCCGGGTTGTCCAGAGGACGTTTCATCACACGATTTACCACGCCGCCGACTGCATGAGAGCCGTAAAGAGCTCCCGCCGGACCCTTGATAAATTCGTAGCGGCTGACACCGATGAGATCGTAGGAGGAAAGGCCAACCAGTCCTTCCCCCAAGCCATCCGTCAGTCCAATCCCGCCAATTTCGGAGCCTCGCATGGTCAACCCCCCCGCCCCTTTGGTCGATCCTCTGGATACGCCGGCGACATAGCTGGCAATATCCTCCATCTCGATCAGCGCGGTGTCCTTCATGAACTTCTCGTTCAGAGAGACCACGACCTGTGGCGTTTCCATCACGCTGATATTCATGCGGGTGGCTCCGAGGGAATTGGTGGTCCCGTAGCCGCGGTCGTTGACGGCGGTTACTTCAAAAGGCGACAGTCTAACGACTTCTTCGGCCGTGGCGTTGTTGGTCTGGGCGGCAAGCGGCCAGGCAAACGCTAATCCGAGCGATAGGAGTGAAGGGCGTACAAGGGACGGGTGATTCATGGGGTTGCGAGTGTCTTAGGCTGCAGACATGGGGGGTCGTTGGTGGGGGTGGGGTCTCCGGCATGGGGATTCCAAGGCGGACAATCGGACGAGCAGGCTCCGAGTGGAACTTGGCGGATCAATCGCGGGGCGTTTCGAACAGATGACGCGGACTCTGTCACCGAGGGGTGGTGTTCTTGGGAAAGAAATGAGAACACTAAAATGTCATCTATCCTAAATGTAATCTCACAAAGGATGACATAATTGCCCGGAAAAAGGTCAAGCCTTTTCTGATCATCCACCCACGATCCGGCGCATCAATATATACAAGAATGGTTTAACTATCACCCCTAGGGTTTTTGCTGCATCACGACTGCATCGTGTTCCGACGAATCGAGTCGGTGTATCGATCTTGTGGGTTTCGTCGAAGTGGGTGCAGAGAGACGGGAAGCTCCGCCTTGCGTTTAACGAGGGTAAGGTTCGCTTCCCGGCGCTGCAGCAGGTCGTCGCGGACCGGCGTGCCGCTTGGAAACGTCCGCCGCGCGGCGATCTCAAATCTCAAATTTGAGATCTCAGATTCTGCCCGGCAGGGCTGACTCTACTTCGCGGCGTTGCGCGGGGCGAGGTCGACGGGGTCGCCGGCGCGGAGGAGGGCGTTGGGATTGACGACGATCGGGAGGTCGGGGGTCAGACCGCTGGACGTTACCTCGACGTTGGGGCCGAGATTACGGCCCGCCCGGACCTCCACAAACGCGATCTTGCCGTCGCGGACTGCGGCGAGGGAGGACTGCCCGTTGCGGACGAGGAGCGTATTGGTGGGAACCAGAAAAGTGCCGGGTGCGGGCGGAATCGAGAAGACCACGGTGCCGGTGAGACCGGCGGGCAGCAGCAGATCCTTGTTCTCGATCACCAGCTCGACGCGCATCGTGCCGGAGGCCGGGTCGAAGATGCGGCTGGTGCGCGCAATTTTGGCGGGGAAGGCCTGCCCGGGAAATTCGCCGAAGCGAACCGTGGCGGCTTGTTCGGGCTTGAGGCGGAGCGCGAGATCCGGTCCGGCATTGAGCGTGACCCGCAGGGTGTCGAGGCGCACGAGAAGGTACAGCCAGCCTTCGGACGTGGCGGCATCGCCGCGCACGCGGTCTCCGCGATCAACATTGCGTCCTGCGACCACCGCATCAAACGGCGCGCGGACGGTCGCGAACTTCTGCTGCTCCTCCAGTCGGGCCAGGCTGGCTTCAGCGACCCGCAGCGCGGCGTCCAGCTCGGCCGTGGTGGCGAGGCGCTGATCGTAGTCCTCCTGGGAAATGGCGCGGTCGGTGACCAGACTGGCGGACCGTTCGGAAAGCCGGCGGGCACTCTGGGCGCGGGCGGCCGCCTGTTCGACGGTGGCGCGAGCGGCGTCGACCGAGCGGTCCACCTCAGGCGCATCAATCACGGCGAGGATGTCGCCGGCCCTCACCTGGTCGCCAATGTCAAAACGGCGTTCCTTCACCATTCCGGTCGCGCGAGTGAAGACGAGGACGGACTCGTAGGCCTCGGTCCGTCCGGGCAACTCGACGGACTGGCTGGCGCTGGCCGGGGTGGGCGGCACGGTGCGGACAACCGGGCGGGCCGGGGCCGGCCCGCTGTCCCCGGCGGGTTGGGCCGGAAGGACGACCGTGGTGGCGAACAGCGCGCTGACCAGGGCGCCGCGAAGGAATAACGTGGACTTCATGAAGGGGAGTGGGCGAACGGCCTCAGAGCGTGCGTGCGGGCGCGGGTGCCAGATTGTCGGAGGCCGCGCGCTGAGTTGCGGTCTGACGCCCGCGTCCGCGTACTGCGGCGAAGGCCACCGGGACCAAGAAGAGGGAAGCGAACGTCCCGAAGACAAGGCCGCCGATCACGGCGCGGCCGAGGGGCGCGTTCTGCTCGCCGCCCTCGGCATGACCGAGGGCCATGGGAATCACGCCCAGGATCATCGCCAGGGCGGTCATGATGACGGGGCGCAGCCGGGTGGTGGCAGCCTCGATGGCGGCGTCGAAGGCGCTGATGCCTTCATTAAAACGATCGCGGGCGAAGCTGCTGACCAGCACGCTGTTGGCGGTGGAGACGCCAACCACCATGATGATGCCCATCAGGGCGGGCACGCTCAGCGGAGTTCCCGTGAGCCAGAGCGCGCAGAGGGCGCCCGATACGGCGACCGGCAGGCCGCTGATCGCAACGAAGGGCAGGGACCACGATTGGAAGTTCACCACCATCACGAGAAAGACCAGCACCGCCGCCAGCCCAAGGCCGCCGATCAACTCCGAGTAGGCGGCGCGCATGAGGGCCGCCTGGCCGGCAAGTTCGATGCGGTTGCCCGGGGCGAGCTTCGTCCGCAGCTCAGCGAGAATGGCCTCCAGATCGCCTGCGACGCTCCCCAGATCCCGGCCGCTGGCGTTGGCGACCACGGTCAAGGTGGGTAGCAGCGTGGTGCGCGAGACGCTGGCCGGCCCGCGCTGTTCGACGAGCGAGGCGAACGCGCGCAGCGGCACGGGGGCGCCGTTGCCGGTGGAGGGACGGATCGGCAAATTGAGCAATTGCTCGGTCGATGTCAGGCTGGCGGGCGGAGCGATGATCTGGACGTCATAGGACGAGCCGGTGACCACGTCCGCCCAGTAGTTGGGGGCGACGGTGCCGCCGCTGCCGAGGGCGGCCAGCAGGGCCGTGGCGGCGTCCTGCTGGTTGACGCCGAGGGTGGCCGCGCGGATGCGGTCGATCCGGATCATGAAGCGGGGCTGATCCAGGACTTCGCGCAGGGTGATGTCGGCGGCACCCGGTACGCCCGCGAGGCGCTGCTGGAGCTCGCGCGCGAGCGCGAGATTGCCGGGCACGTTGCGGCCGATGAAGCGGACCTCGAACGTGGTGGGAGCGCCGGACGCGAGGGTCTGGCTGGTCGCGTCCGCGGGGCGGAAGAAGCTTTGCACGTTGGGAAACTTCTCCGCGAGCATGGCCCGGATCCGATCCACGTAGACCTCGGTGGGCCCGTGATCCGACGCGAGTTGGACGAGCACCTCGCCGTCGGATGAGCTGATCGCGGTGGTCTCGACCCAAGCCTGATTGACCGAGGCGGGCGCGCCAATGTTTTCCACGACAAACTGGAGTTCGCGGGCGGGTATGATCGTGCGGATCTCGCGCTGGATATCGGCGAGGACGCCCGCGGTGTCCTCGATGCGAAGTCCGCTGGGGCTGCGAACAAAGAGGCGAATGAGCCCCGCGTCGGTCTTGGGGAAGAATTCGCGGCCCGATCCCAAGGCCGCGAGCGCGCCAAGAAGCACGGCGATACCCACGGGGATGAGGATGATGAATTTGCGGCGAAGCAGGCGCTTGAGGATCGCGCCCTGCCCGGCCGACAGGCGATCCATGGTGCTCTCAACTGCGTGGTGGATGCGGCCAAGGCCGCGGGGTGGCTGGCCCTGACGGCTGCGTTCGTGGCGCAGCTCGGCCGGAAGGATGATCGAGGCCAGCGTGGGGACGAGTGTGCGGGCGAGCAGGTAGCTGGCGCCCATGGCAAAGACCACGGCCAGCGCGAGGGGGCGAAACACGTCCGCGGATGTTCCCGTCAGCAGGAAGATCGGCAGGAAGACGATGCAGATGGCGAGGGTGGAAACGAACTCGGGGAAGGCGACCTCTCTGGCGCCATCGACGATCGCGGTGGGCACGTCCTTGCCGAGCCCAATCTGACGTTTGATGTTTTCAATCTCGACGAGGGCATTGTCCACGAGGATGCCGATGGCGAGGGCCAGACCGCCGAGGGTCATCAGGTTGAAGGTCGCGCCGGTCAGGCTGAGTCCGATGATCGAGCACAGCAAGGCGAGCGGGATCGAGGTCAGGACGATGAAGGTGGAGCGCCAGGAACCGAGGAAGAGGAGTACCACCGCCGCGACGAGGCCGCCGACGAGGAGGATTTCGAATTCGACGCCCTTGACGGCGGCGCGGACGAAGACGGACTGGTCAAAGATGGGTTCGACGGTGAGTCCGGGGGGCGCGGAGGCCCGTATCTCCGGCAGGCGGGCCACGATGCCGTCGATGATGTCGACGGTGGAGGCATTGCCGAGTTTGAGGATGGCGATCATCACGGCATTCTGGCCGTTGAGCCGGGCGATATTGGTCGAGACGGCCTCGCCATCACGGACATTGGCCAGATCGCGGAGGAGAATCATGCGCCCGTCGATGACGCGGATGGGAAGATCGAGGAAAGCCTGGACGGTTTCAGGACTGGCGTTGAGTTCGACCGGCATCTCGCGGCTGCCCTCGCGCAGATTGCCGGCGGGCAGGGTGAGATTCTGCCGGCTGACCGCTCCGCTGATGTCGGCGGCGGATAGGCCGAACGCGCTGAGAGCCTCCGGATTCAGGTCGATCATGACCTGCCGGGCCGCGCCGCCATAGGGAAGCGTGATCCGCATTCCCGGCACGCTTTGGAGCTGCGCGCGCAAATTCAGACGGGCATAGTCGAAGAGCTGTCCGCTCGTCATGGTGTCCGACGAGATGACCAGCTGGACGATCGGGACGCTTGAGGGGCTTGTCCGCACGATGACCGGCGGGCTGGTACCGGAGGGCATGCGCCGCAGGATGGTCTGGGAAATCGAGGCGGTTTGGGCCATCGCCGTGCTCATGTTGGCGGAGGGCTGGAAGCGGAGCTTGATCAGGGCGATTCCATTGGAGGTCTCCGAGCGGACCTCGAGCAGATCATCCACATTGTTCATGACCGCGATCTCGCCAAAGGAGGTGATCTTGGCGGCCATCTCGGGCGCGTTGAGGCCACCGTAGCTCCACACGAGGGTGAGTTCTGGGGCATCCACTTGGGGCAGGATGTCCGTCGACATGCGGCGGCCCGAGAGCAGCCCGAACAACAAAATCAGGATCGCAAGGACACCGATGGTGTACTTGTAGCGCAGCGCGAAGAGGACGATCCACATGGGAGGATATAGAATAGATGACCCAAGCCGATGACTGACGCAAAGATCTTTGGTCTAACCTAGGAGACGGGTGTGAGCGGGATCGGCTACAGTTTAGTCCCGAAACCGTGCGGGATCAAATCGCAGCGGGCGGGAGGTCACCGAATTGGCAACCGGCTTACTGACCGTGTCTTCCCCGGCAAGGGGCCGGCCGGGCTTTAGACGGTGTTCAGGGTAAGCGAAATTCGCGCCGAAGCCAGCTGGGCGGTCTGCGCAGATGGGCCCTGGGCCCAGGAACTCAGAACAGGAGCGACTAGACTTTGATCCAACCCGTATTCCGAGGCCGCACTTGAGACGAACCAATCGGCAAAGTCGACGCGATGATCACCGCAGAGATCGGGCATGAGGCCGCGGATATCGCCACGGATAGAGTAGAGGAAGGCTCCAAGTTCAGTGACGATAGGAACCTTGCTGCCTGCGGCCGGATCGGCCTGCGCCGGTGATTTCAGCCATGAAAGAAAAGAACCGTCACCGTCTTTGCATGGGTCATCCCACTGATCCTTCAGGGGCTGGGGGAGGCTCAGATAAGCTCTTCTCAACAGATGGACGATCGGGGTGCCGTCGCTGAAGGTGGAGGCGTTCGAGCCGAAGCTCTGCGCCCAAGAGCTTGCGACCGGCGCGATGAGGGCCGGATCGAGTTGATACTCGCTGGCCGCGTTGGAGAGAAACCAATCCGAGAAATCAACGCGATGGGTGCCGTAGAGATCGGGCCAGAGCCGGCACAGATCGGCGCGAGTGGAGTAGAGGTAAGCCCCGAGCTCGGTTACGTTCACGGCACGGGCATCCTTACCGGGATCGGCCTTGGCGGGAGACTTAAGCCAAGACAGATAGGATCCCTCGCCTGCCGTGGCAGGAATCCCCCATTTTTGACGTAGATCCTTCGGCAGATCGAGGTAGGCGCGGACGAGAACCCTCGAGAGCGGGGTGCCGTCCGAAAAGCGGTCGGCATCAAGGAAGGGGTTCTGGCGCAGCAGGCTCGGCG
>CAMAXB010000081.1 GCA_945862035.1 Opitutus sp. GAS368 | reverse complement strand
TCCCCGATTCGTCCCGCGCCGCACTGCTCGTAGGCCGGCTGACCTGCGCCGACCCAAGGAGTTGCCCGCGAATCACGCAGACCGGCGCGGATGGCCGGAGGCAGAAGCGGGCAAAAATTGAATGCGGATTCCTTTTCCCTCGTTCGCGTTCTCGGACTCGGTCTCGTCTTCGTGCCCGTGCTCGCGTTCGAGGGGGGCGCGCTGACGGCGAGGAACCAGAGACGGGAGGGAAGCGAGAAGGAGGGAGAGAACGACTGCCCTATTACATCCCCGGAAAGCCGCCGCGGCCCTTCATGGCCTCCATCTGACGCATCATCTTTTTCGCCCCGCCGCCCTTCATCATCTTCATCATTTTCTGCATCTGCTGGAATTGCTTCAGCAGCTGGTTGACCTCGACGACCTTCACGCCCGCGCCGTTGGCGATGCGGAGGCGCCGGCTACCGTTGAGGATCTCCGGCTTGCGGCGCTCTTGCAGGGTCATGGACTTGATGATGGCCTCCGTGCGCCCCAGCTGTTTCTCGGAATCGTCGGGCAGCTCCACGCCGCTCATGCCGGGCATCATGCCCATGATGCTCTGCATCGAGCCCATCTTTTTGATCTGCTGCATCTGCGCGAGGAAGTCTTCGAGATTGAAGTCCGCCTTGCGGAGCTTCTCCGCCATCTTCTCGGCTTCCTTCTGATCGATGTTCTCCTGAGCCTTTTCCACCAGCGACACGACGTCGCCCATTCCGAGGATACGGGAGGCGAGACGATCCGGATAAAACGTGTCGAAGTCGGCGGTCTTTTCACCCGTGCCGACAAACTTGATTGGGACGCCGGTGATGGACTTGATTGAGAGCGCCGCGCCGCCGCGCGCATCGCCGTCGAGTTTGGTCAGGACGAGGCCGGTGAGTTGCAGCGCCTCGTGGAAGGCCTTGGCCACGTTGACCGCCTCTTGGCCGAGGGCGCCATCCGCCACGAGGAGGACCTCGTCGGGCTGGATCTTGGCGCGAAGGCGTTGGACTTCCTCAATAAGGTTGGTGTCGATCTGCAGGCGGCCGGCGGTGTCGAAGAGAATGACATCTGCGTTCTGCCGGTGCGCTTCGGCAAGTCCGGCGGCGCCGATCGCGATCACGTCCTTCGAACCACGGTCCCCGTAGAAGCCGATCTCCTCCTGCTGGGCGAGGATCTCGAGCTGGTCGATGGCGGCGGGACGCTGGACGTCGCAGGCCACGACAAACGGGGTAGTGTAGCCCTTCTTGCGCAGATGGCGGCCCAGCTTGGCGGTGGTGGTTGTCTTACCGGCGCCCTGCAGACCGACCATGAGGATCTTGAGCGGGCGGGCGGGGGAGAGGCCGGTCTCGCCCTCGCCGAGGAGGCGGACGAGCTCATCGTTGATGATCTTGACGATCTGCTGGCCGGGCGTGACGCCCTTGAGGACCTCCTGGCCGGCGCACTGGGTTTGCACGCGTTCGACGAACTCGCGAGCGACCTTGAAATGGACGTCGGCGGCGAGCAGGGCCGTGCGCACCTCCTTGAGGGCGTCGGCCATGTTCTCTTCGGTGAGCTTGCCGACCCCGCGCAGGTTGCGCAGGGCGGAGGACAGTTTGTCGGTGAGGGACTCGAACATGGTGAGTCCGGCAGTCAAACCGGGTCTGGCCGCTTATCCACGCAAAATTTGGCCTAGGGGCGGAATCGGACGGTTTTCCCAGGATTCGAGTGGCGCGGAGGGCCGGGGGGAGTTCCCGGGGGCGCGGTCTGGCCACGCCCCCGGCATTCTCTCGTTAGGCGGATTGGACGGACGTTATCTCCTCGGAGAGGGTATGGTGCAACGTACCGCCTGATGGCCGCGAGCGACACGTGGAAGTCGGGCGCGCCGCGGGGAATTGGCCCCGACCCCGCGCGAGGCGGGTTCGTCTTCAAGGATAAGGTTGTTCATGTCCAGCGAGGGGGTGATCGGCACCGATCGTCTCGAGTTATACGAATTTGGGGTGAGCGCGCCGAGGATATGTGCGCAGGGCTTCGCGGATGGCGGGCGTGTCGGGACCAGTAAAAATAAGTGTGGATTCCCCGGTGGATTTTCTGCGAACCTCTTCTCTCCCATGAACCCTGTCCTCAAGCTGTTACTCGACGGCGTCAGCCTTTCCACCGCGCAGATCGCCCAGGTGGCCGGAATGACGGAAGTCGAAGTCCAACAGCACTTGGAGCAGCTGAAAAAGGATAAAATCTTCCTCGGCTGGCGTCCGGTGCTTGATCTCTCGCGCGAGGCAGCGGCGGGCGTGGCGGTGCGGGCCGTGATTGAGGTCAAGGTCACGCCTGAGCGTGGGGGTGGTTTTAATCGCTTCGCCGAGCGCATCGCCCGGTTCGACGAAGTTGAGTCCTGCTACCTGATGTCGGGAGGCTACGACCTGCTGATCTTCGTGAAAGGACCGTCCCTGCAGAAGGTTGCGGCCTTCGTGTCGGAGAAGCTTTCGACGGTCGAGGGCGTGCTTTCGACCTCCACCCATTTCATGCTGCGTTGCTACAAGGAGCAGGGCTTCCTGCTCGACGGCGGCGAGGCGCCCACCACGCGGCTGAACGTCGCGCCTTGACCCGAGGGTCCATTCCATGAGTACCGACCCGAAACGCTGGGTGGCGGGCCACGTGGCCGCGCTGCCCAAGAGCGGCATCCGTGATTTCTTTGAGCTGGTCGCCAAGATGAAGGGCCAGGACGTCATCTCGCTGGGCGTCGGCGAGCCCGACTTTGTCACGCCCTGGCACATCCGCGAAGCCGCGATCTATGCCCTTGAGCGGGGTAAGACCTACTACACGTCCAATCTGGGCATGATCGAGCTGCGCAAGGCGATCGCCGGCTACGTGGAGGAGCACTTCTCTGTCGGCTATCGTCCCGAGGACCAGATCATTGTCACGGTGGGTGTGTCTGAGGCGCTGGACCTCGCGTGCCGGGCCTTCTGCAACATTGGGGACAAGGTGATGTTTCACCAGCCCTGCTATGTCAGCTATCACCCCAGCATCTCGCTGGTCCATGGGACGGGCGTGGCGGTGCCGACCTACGCTAAGGACAATTTTGCCCTGACCGCGGAGGCGCTGCGCGCCGCGTGGACCCCGGGCTGCAAGATCCTGATGCTGAATCTCCCGTGCAATCCCACGGGTGGCACGTGCAGCGTGGAACAACTCGAGAAGATTGCCGCCTTCTGCCGCGAGAAGGACCTGCTGGTGCTGAGCGACGAGATCTACTCGGAGCTGTCCTTCGACGGACCGCACACGAGCATCGCCAGCCTCCCGGGCATGGCCGAGCGCACGATCTTTCTCCATGGTTTCTCCAAGGCCTTTGCCATGACCGGCTGGCGCATCGGCTACGCCTGCGGCCCGGCACCGCTGATCGATGCTATGATGAAAGTGCACCAGTACACCATGCTGTGCGCCTCGATCATCGCGCAGGAGGCAGCCCTTGAGGCGCTCACCCGCGGCTGGGATTCCGTCCTCAAGATGCGCGAGCAGTATCACCGCCGCCGCGACCTCGTGGTGCGCCGGTTCAACGAGATCGGCCTGAAATGCCACTCGCCGCGCGGCTCATTCTACGCCTTCCCGGATGTTACGCCCACGGGGCGCACCGAGCAGGACTTCGCGGTCGGCCTGCTGCAGGAGCAGAAGGTCGCGGTCGTGCCCGGCACGGCCTTTGGCGAGAACGGCACGGGGCATGTCCGCGCCTGCTTTGCCACCAGTTACGAGCAGCTGATCGACGCCTGCGACCGGATGGATCGGTTCGTGAATGGAAGGAAGTAGCGGGGAGCGGGGGGCGCGGAGCGGGCAGAGGCGGGCCAGCCCTGTTTTCCTACTCGCTACCCGCTCCTCGCTACTCACTACTCAAACCCATGAACCGCACCGTAGCCATTGTTGGCCGACCCAATGTCGGCAAAAGCCGCCTCTTCAACCGGCTGGCGCGGAAACGCATTTCCATTGTGCACGATCAGCCGGGTGTCACCCGGGATGTGATTTCAGCGGAGATCGCGGAGGGCGGGTACACGCTGCTCGACACCGGTGGCCTCGGGCTCAAGGGCGGGGAAACCACGCGCGAACTCATTGGCGCCTCGGAGGAGCAGGTCGGCTTCGCGATTGATACCGCGGCGCTGATCGTGTTTGTCACCGATGGCCTCGAGGGACTGACCGAGCTCGACACGCGCATCGCCCAGCGGCTGCGCAAGAGCAAGAAGGATGTCCTCCTGGTGGTGAACAAGGCGGACTTCAACGACGACAAGATCGAGCTCGCTGACGCCTACCGTCTGGGCCTCGGCGAGCCGGTGCGCGTCTCGGCTGAGCATGGTCGCGGCGAGGAAGAGCTGCGTCTTGAGATCCTCAAACGTATCGGGCCCGGTCCGGCCGAGGAGGTGGCGGTCGAAGGCAAGGGCAAGACCGCGAGCGACCCGCTCTGCGTCTGCTTCATTGGCCGGCCCAATGTCGGCAAGTCTTCCCTCAGTAATCGCCTGCTCGAGAGCGATCGTCTGATCGTGAGCGACGTCCCGGGGACGACGCGCGACGCGATCGAGCTGCCGTTCCAATTCAAGGGACGCAACGGAAAGTTTTACCCGTTCACGCTGATCGACACCGCTGGCATCAAGGCGGCGACCAAGCTGGCCTCGCCGGTGGAGTATTTTTCACGCTTGCGCTCGCTCGATGCGATCAAGCAGACGGATGTCGTGTTCCTCGTGCTCGATGCCGTGGACGGCGTGACGATGCAGGACAAGGCGATCGCCGGTGAGGCGATCAAGGAGAAGAAGCCGATTGTGATCGTGGTCAACAAGTGGGACCTCGTGCGCAAGGCCTTTGCCGCGAAGAAGCAGCCCGAGTTCGCTGAATCCAGTGGCATCAGTGATTTCAAGACGGAGCGCGAGTACCGCCTGAAGTATGAGCGCGCGGTGTTCGAGCGACTGTTCTTCACGCCGGGCGCACCGCTCGTCTTTGCGTCGGCCATGAGCGGCTACGAGGTTGATCGGATGCTCAATGCGGCCGTGCAGCTCAACCGCACGCTCGATACCAAGCTGCCGACCGCGAAACTCAACAAGGCGATCCTCTATCTGACCGAGCGCACGCCGCCGCCGGCGATCGCGGGCAAGCGCTTCCGCGTGTACTACGCGACGCAGACCGGCACGCGTCCATTTCGGATCAAGCTGTTCTGCAACCGCGAAGAGAAGCTGACCGAGCAGTACCGCCGTTATCTCGAGGCCGGGCTGGTCGAGGAGTTTCACCTCAACGGTTGCCCGATCTATTTCGACCTCGTGGGCAAGCAGGTGCGCGACATCGCGGAGCGCCTCGAAGCCGCCGCCCGCAAGGAACGCGCCTCCGGGATGCGCCCGAAGAAGTGGCGGGAGCAGGAGGCCAAGGACAGCTCCGATGCAACCGTCGAAGACTGAGTTTCGCGGGGCCGAGGCATTGCGCCTCGCCACCCGGAAGATTGAGCTGATCGCGCCCACGGGGTTTGGCCCGCGGCTGCTGTCGCTCCGCTCGCTCGCGGGTGGTCCGAATCTGCTGCTCGAGTTTCCCCAAGGTTCGGATGACTCGGCGGGCAAGGAGGGCTTTCGCCTCCGGGGCGGTCACCGGCTCTGGCATGCGCCCGAGCATATCGTGCGCAGCTACCAGCCGGATAATGGTCCGGTCAAGGTGAAGCTCAGCCGTGCGGGCTTCCGCCTGACGGCCGCCACCGAGGCCCGGACCGGTCTGAGAAAGTCCGTTGCGGTGGAGGCGCTCAACGACCGGACACTGCGGGTCACGCACGAACTGTCGAACGAAGGCCTCTGGGCCGTGGAATGCGCCCCTTGGGCGCTGACGATGCTCCGTCACGGCGGCTACGGGGCGATCCCGCTGCTGCCGAAGGGCGATCATGCGGCGGGTGATCTTTTGCCGGGCTATTCGATCGTGCCCTGGACTTATACCGATCTGTCGCTGCCGTGCTGGGATCTGCACCGCGACTTTATCGGGCTCGATACCCGCAAGGTGCCCAGCCCGCAGAAGCTCGGCCTCACGGCGTATCCGGGTTGGTCGGCCTATTGGATCGGCGGAGTCACGCTGGTGAAACAGGCGCGGGTGGTGGCCGGGGCAACTTACCCGGACTTGGGCTGTGCCTTTGAGACATTTTGCGATCAGACCGCCTGCGAATTCGAGACCCTTGGGCCATTGCGGGCGCTTGAGCCGGGGAAGTCGGTTAAGCACACCGAGCACTGGACCGTGTTGGACGGCTTGGCCAAACCCTCGACGGATGCGGCCTTCGCGGCCCTGGCCAAGGCGGTCCGGGGCTGGCTAAAGCAACTCGCGGCTTGATCGCCTCCGGCGTTCCGCGTTGATCGGGGCTGCATGCCCGCCCTCCGCCTCGTTTTCATGGGTTCCGACCCGATCGCGCTGCCGCTGCTCGACTGGCTGGCAGGGGAGGGCGCAGGCTGCGCGCAGGTGGTTGCCGTGTTCACTCAACCGGACCGACCGGTCGGCCGCGGGCATAAGGTGACCGCCAACGGCATCAAGCTCTGGGCGCAGGCGAAGGGGATTCCGGTTCACCAGCCCGATCGGATCACCGAGGTGGTGCGGCTCGAACTGGCGGCATGCGCGGCGGACCTCGCGCTGGTCATGGCCTACGGACATATCCTCCGCGACGACGTCATCGCCACGCCGCGCCTCGGGACCTTCAATCTGCACACCTCGCTGCTGCCGGCCTACCGCGGCGCATCGCCGATTCAAACCGCAGTGGCGTCTGGCGAACGCGAGACGGGGGTAACCTTCATGCGCATCGTGCGCCAGCTTGATGCCGGTCCGTCGGTGGACGCCGAGCGGGTGGCAATCGCGCCGACGGATACGGCGCTCGAGGTCGAAGCAAAACTATCCGCGGCCTGCATCCCCCTGGTGGGCCGGGTGCTCCCGCAGATCGCGGCGGGGACCGTGATCGAGCATTCCCAGGATGCGAGCCGGGCCACGTTTTGCCGGCGGCTGGCGAAGGAGGACGGTGGGTTGGATTTCACGGCGCCCGCCGCGGTGCTCGCGGCGCGGATCAACGGAATGTTCCCGTGGCCGGCCTGCAGCGTTGAGATTGCCGGCCAGCCTGTGAAGTTTGGCCAGGCGATCGAGTGTCACGTATTGCGTGACACCGGCTCGCCCGGCGAGGTGCTGGTCGGCGAGCCCGGGCGGTTGCTGGTCGCGACGGGGCGGGGCACGCTCGAGGTCC
Source organism: Opitutus sp. GAS368 (assembly GCA_945862035.1). Taxonomy (GTDB): domain Bacteria; phylum Verrucomicrobiota; class Verrucomicrobiia; order Opitutales; family Opitutaceae; genus CAMAXB01. The sequence continues at coordinate 3,487 of CAMAXB010000081.1, read as the reverse complement.
TGCGCTTGCAGCGTCCGGGCGGGAAGATGCTCCCGGCGGGAGAATTTTTACGGGGTTTCGCGATCGCGCCGAGGACGGTACTGCCGTCGGTGAGCATGCCGTCGCTGGTGGGGTCGGTGCCGTTCCGGAAATAGGACGGATGGGACGGATACGACGAATGGGACGGATGGAAAACATCGGTCCGATCCGCCCCATCCGTCCTATCCGTCGCATCCTCCGAACGCTCCGCGCCACGACGGCGCGCTTGTTTTTGGCGGAAGATTCTCCAACGTAGGCGCCATGTGGAAAGCAGCATGCGCCGCCGTGGCAGTTTTTGGGATCGCCGTCGCGCTCCCGGCCCAGTCGATCCCCATCGAACTCGCCAATTTGCGCGAGGATGTCCGCCTGCTCGCTCAACGCACGGGCGAGCTGGCCCTGCGGGTGGAGCAGCTTGAGCGCGAGAATGCCGAGCTTCGCCGCCAGACGTCCGGCGATGCCCAGACCTACGCCACGGTGGTGCAGGTCAACGAAGCGGTGGCGGAGCTCAATCGCGCGATCCGCGCGGCGTCAGCGGGAGCCAAGAATGAGACTTTGCAGCAGGTGAGCGTGCAGATGGAAAAACTGGCCAAGCAGACGAATGCGGCGATCGATTCCCTGGCGAAGGGCATGGCGACGCGCGCCACGGTCCAGACCACCTTCAGCGAGGACTTCTCGAAGGAGGGCATCAGCTACACCGTCCAGCGCGGTGATACTCTCGCGGTGATCGCGCGGAACACCGGGGCCAAGGTCCAGGACATCATCAACGCGAACAAGATTTCCGATCCGAGCAGGATCCAGGTTGGTCAGACCCTATTCATTCCCGGCGGCAAGTAATCACATCATGGCAGCTCCCAAATCTCGTCTCGGTCGCGGTCTCGGTGGCCTCATTGCCAGCGCCAAGCCGGCCTCAAATCCTCCGGCGGAGGCTGCTTTGCCGGTTTCTCCGGCGGGAGGCAAGTCCGCCCCGGCGGGGCCGGCCGCCTCCGGCGCGCCGGGCTTTATCGAGATCGGCGTGCACCTCGTCGAGCCGAGCCCCTACCAGGCACGGCGCGAGATTGCCGCGGAGCATCTCGCCGAATTGGCTGAGAGCATCCGGGCGGAGGGCCTCCTCCAGCCAATCGTGGTGCGCCGGCGGGGCGACAAGTACCAGCTGATCGCCGGTGAGCGCCGCTGGCGCGCGTTCCAGCAGCTCAAGCTCAAGACGATCCCGGCCCGCCTGGTGGAGGCCAGTAATGCCTCGTCGGCTGCGATCGGCCTGATCGAGAACCTGCAGCGCGAGGGACTTAATCCGGTGGAAGAGGCCTATGGCTACGCGAGCCTGATTCGGGACTTCGATCTCACCCAGGAGGCCGCCGCCGAGCGCGTTGGCAAGGGCCGGGCGAGCGTCGCGAATTCGCTTCGCCTTCTCTCGCTCGACGCGGAACTGCAGGGCTATCTGGCGAAGAATCTGATCAGTGTCGGTCACGCCAAGGTCCTGCTTGGGATTGAGGACGTCGCCCAGCGGGCGGTGCTCGCCCGTCGGACGATCGAGGAAGGCCTCAGCGTGCGCGCGACCGAAAAATTGGTGCAGGCCAAAAAGGCGGGTGTGTCCGTACCGGCCGGTTCGACCGGACGGAAGGTTCCCGCGGTCGAGGCGGCCGCCGTGGCTGGCATCGAGAAGAAGCTGACCTCTGCGCTCGGCGCACGCGTGTCGCTCAAGCACTCGGCCAAGAAAGGCAGGATCGTCATCGAGTACGCCGGTAACGACGACCTGCACCGTATCCTGGAAAAAATCGGCGTGGAGGCCTGAGGCCGACGTGGCGACCAATCCGCGGACCGATCAGGCGACCAAGGTTCTCAACGAAGCGGTTGAGGGCCTCGCCGATGTCGCGGACTACCTCAAGCGGGATCCGGTCCCGCCCGTCTGGCGGGAACTCAAGCGCTATTCCCTGACGAAGCTCAAGGCGGATGCGACAGCGGGCCTGATGGTGGCGATCGTCACCATTCCCCAGGCGATCGGTTTCGCGTTGCTGGTGGGTATTCCGGTCCAGGCGGTGCTGGTCACCGCAATCATTGGTTCCTTCTTTTGTGCGGTCTTCAGTTCCTCGCGCCATCTGGTGTTTGGCCCGACGAACACCATCTCCATCATTCTGGCCGGTGCGCTCCTGACGGTGGCGCACGTCCCGCTGACGTCCCTGCAGAAGGTGCTCGTGCTGGGGCTGATGATCGGCGCGATCCAGATTGCCGCGGGATTCTTCAAGCTGGGTAACCTGACGCACTTCATCTCGCGGACCGTGATTGTGGCCTACAGCACTGCGGTGGGCATCCTCATTGGGGTGGGGCAGATTGGCAATCTGCTCGGACTGGGCAGCCCGGCGGACGTCAGCCTGCCGGGAACGATCATTCACATTCTCAACAGCCTCGCGCGCTTTGAGCTCAACCCGATGACGGCCGGCGTGGGGGTGGCGAGTCTTCTGCTCATGATCCTCATCCGCCGCCTGCGTCCCCGCTGGCCGGACGGGCTGATTACGATTGGCGTGTTCGGGGCGGTGGCCGTGTTTTTCGATCTGGCGGCATTCGGTGTTCCGCTCGTTCGCGATGCCGGCGAAGTGGCGGGGCAGATGCCGCTTTTTGTGGGTTTCCCGACTAATGAGAACGGCCTGCGCCTCGTGCCGGCCCTCGCGAGCGTGGCGCTGGCGGCGGCGATCCTCGGGATGCTGGAGGCCATCTCCATCACCAAGAGCATCGCGGCGCGATCGGGCCAGAAGGTGAATCCCAATCAGGAGCTCATCGCCATGGGGGCCGGCAACATCGCATCGACCGCGTTTGGCGCCATGCCCGGCTCGTCATCCTTTATTCGCAGCGTGGTCTGCTACGAGGCCGGTGGCCGCACGCAACTTGCGCCGATCTTCAGCAGCGGCTTTGTCCTGATCATCCTCGGATTGACCGCTGCAGTTGTGAACTACATCCCGGTTGCGGTCCTCGCGGCGCTGCTGATCCTGATTTCGCTCAAGCTGATCAATCTCGAGCAGATCCGGATCACCCGCCGGTCGACCCAGTCGGATGCGGTAGTTTTCTGGGTGACCCTGAGTGCTGCGCTCTTTCTGCAGCTCGATACGGCGGTCTACGTCGGTATTGGCATTTCGCTCGCGCTCTTTCTGCGCAAGGCGAGCGCGCCCTCGCTGGTGGAGTATGCATTTGACGGGACCGGGCAGCTTTCGGAACTTGAGGACAAGAAGCAGCGGGGAAATCCCGCGATCTCGATCGTGCATGTGGAGGGGGAGCTCTTCTTCGGGGCGGCCGATCTCTTTCAGGAACAGGTGCGGTACCTGGCCGATGACGATCAGATCCGGGTGGTCATTCTGCGCATGAAGAATGCGCGGCATCTCGACGCCACGTCCGTGATGTCGTTGCTGCAGCTGCACGAGTATCTGCGGAAATCGAAGCGATACCTGCTGATCAGCGGCATCAATCCGGATGTGGAGCGCGT
>CAMAXB010000080.1 GCA_945862035.1 Opitutus sp. GAS368 | reverse complement strand
TGCGGACTGGGCGGTCGCCGCGGCATCCTGTTCGTCGAGTTGCTGGGAGACGCGGAGGGCGTCGCGTCCGGCATCCGTATCTGGAAACTCGGTGGCAAGCTGCGTGATGAAACCCCGGGCGGTGTCGGCGTCCTGAAAGACCTGCACGTAGAGTGAGATTTTGGTCATCAGCACCAAGGCGGCCTTCTCCGGATCGTCCTTGCGCGCCGCCGCAATCAGGGCGTCGAACTTTCCGATTTCAGTGGCGAGAGCGTCTGCCGTGGTGGCGCCTGCTTGGAGGCGGGTCTGAACCTCGGCCACCAGGGCTCGCAGGTCGGCCAACGGGTCTTCGGGGGTGGCTGGCGCTTGGGCGGCCAAGGGGGCCGCGATAACTACGAGCAGAGTGAGAACAGGAGCAAACAGGCGGAGGAGGGACATGGCGGTAGGTCTGAAACGTTTCCCACCCGATCCCAGGGTGCAAGCCTAAGCCCGGTTTCGCCCGGCCCCCGAGTTCGGCGGGATTGACTGGTTTCCCGAATCTCCAGCGAATGGTCGCGTGGGTGGTGCAGTCCGCGCTGCCCGGTCCTACTCCATTGCCCCAGATGCACTCCCGCGTTTTTGGTCGTACCGGCCGCACGGTTAGCGAAATCGGCCTCGGCACCTGGCAGCTCGGCGCGGGCTGGGGCGACGTCTCCGATGCGGATGCGCTCAAGACCTTGCAGGCGGCGTACGACACGGGGGTGACTTTCTTCGACACGGCGGATGTCTACGGCATGGGCCGGAGCGAGTCGCTGATCGGGAAATTCCTGCGCGAGACGCCCGGTGCGCGCGAGCGGGTCTATGTGGCGACCAAGCTTGGCCGCCGCGACTGGCCGAACGGGTTTACGCGGGCCAAGGTCACGCAGTACGTCGAGGATTCCCTCCGGCATCTGGGCGTGGACTGCCTTGACCTGACGCAGACGCACTGCGTGCCACTCGCAGTCATGCGGGACGGGGCGATGTTCGGATACCTCGATGACCTCGTGAAGCAGGGCAAGCTCAAGGCCTACGGCGCGAGCGTTGAGTCGATGGAGGAGGCGGACATCTGCGTACGCGACGGCCGCTGCGTGTCGCTGCAAATCATCTTTAATCTCTTCCGCCAGAAACCCATTGCGACCTTGTTTGAAGCCGCGCTGCGCCAGAAGGTGGCCCTGATCGTGCGTCTGCCCCTCGCGAGTGGGCTGCTGGCGGGCAAGTTTTCGGCAGCTTCGACCTTTGTGGCCAATGACCACCGCACCTTCAATCGCGACGGGCAGCAGTTCAACGTGGGCGAGACCTTCGCCGGCCTGCCGTTTGCGAAAGGCGTGGCTTTGGCGGACGCGCTCAAGCCCCGGGTGCCCGCGGGCTGGACGATGGCGGAGTGGGCGATCCGCTGGTGCCTCGATTTCCGCGCGGTGTCGGTGATCGTCCCCGGCGCCCGGAACCCGGAGCAGGCCCGCGGCAACGCGTCCGCATCCGCCCGCCCGCCGCTTAGTCCCGCGGAGCATGCGGTGCTGGCGGAGTTTTATTGCCAGGAAGTCACGGCCCACATCCGCGGGCCGTATTGAGAACGAGGGTGGCCGGGGGAGTAAAAGGAAGGACGTGAAAACAGGGCTATCCGTTTAGTCGCAAAAACACGAAAGGGCAGTGCGGCGGCGGGTGGCAGCGCCGGGATGGAGGGTTGGCCACAAAAGAACGAAGGGAAATTGGTGGCGAAGTGAGGTGGTCATTTAGAAAGCCACGAGATTTTTTAGAGGTGACGCCCGAGCGGCGCTCTCGTGGTCGCTCAATGGCTACACCCTTGTGTTGGTGGCGCTGCGGGTGCCGATGGGGTATCCCTCTGGGGTGAGCTTCGATCAGATTCCGCGGGGATTGCGCCGAATTCGAGGAAGCGCCTCGAGAGTCGTCGCCTCACCATTCCGCCCGGCTGAGCGGCTGGTCCGTGTGCGGGATTGCGGGCCGGACGGAATGGAGGACGGCACCTTTCGGACCGGCCTCAGCGAGGCCAGCTGCACCGATCCGGGCGAAAAAAAGCCCCGCGCCGGTGAAGGCGCGGGGCTTGGTCTTTAATTAAGGCTGAGAGCGTACGGCCTGCGGCCTTTTACTGCTGGGCCGGATGGCTCACTTTTTCGCGGCGGCGCGCTTCTCCTCGATCGCGGCCTGGGCGGCGGCGAGGCGGGCGACCGGAACGCGGTAGGGTGAGCAGGACACGTACGTGAGGCCGACCTTGTGACAGAACTTCACGGAGTCCGGGTCGCCGCCGTGCTCGCCGCAGATGCCAAGCTTGATGCCGGGGCGGGTCGCATTGCCCTTTTCCGCGGCGATCTTGATCAGCTGGCCCACGCCGGTCTGGTCGATCGAGGCGAAGGGGTTCTTCTTCACAATCTCGTTCTCGGTGTAGGCACCGAGGAAGGAGCCGGAGTCGTCACGCGACATGCCGAGGCAGGTCTGTGTGAGATCGTTCGTGCCGAAGCTGAAGAACTCCGCGGTCTGCGCGATCTCGTCGGCGGTGAGGGCACCGCGTGGGATCTCGATCATCGTGCCGACGCTGTAGCTGATCTTCACCTTCTTCTCGGCCTGGACGGCCTTGGCGACCTCGTGGACGATCGCGACCTGCAGATCGAGCTCCTTCTTGAAGCCGACCAGTGGGATCATGATTTCGGGCTTGGCCTTGTGGCCCTGCTTGGTCGCATCGGCGGCGGCCTCGAGGACGGCGCGGGCTTGCATGCGGGTGATCTCCGGGAACTTGATGCCGAGGCGGCAGCCGCGGAAACCCAGCATCGGGTTGAACTCATGGAGCTCATGGACGCGGGCCATGATCTTCTCGACCGGCATGCCGAGCTTACGGGCGAGGTCCATCTGCTGCTCCTTGGAGTGCGGGAGGAACTCGTGCAGCGGCGGATCGAGGAAGCGGATCGTCGCAGGATAACCCTTGAGGGCCTTGAAGATCCCGTGGAAGTCCTCGCGCTGGTAGGGGAGGAGCTTCGCGAGGGCGGCCTCGCGGGCCTCGAGGTTGTCGGCGAGGATCATCTCGCGCATGGCGTCGATGCGGTCGCCTTCGAAGAACATGTGCTCCGTGCGGGTCAGGCCGATGCCGACCGCGCCGAACGCGATCGCTTGGGCGGCCTGCTCGGGCGTGTCGGCGTTGGTGCGGACCGAGAGGCGGGTCGCCTTCGCGCACCAGGCCATGAGCTGCACGTAGTTCTTGAACTTCTCGGTCGACTGGGAGGCCTTGTCGCCGGAGAGGAGACCGGTGATGATCTCGGACGGGGCGGTCTTGATCTGACCCGCGTAGACGAGGCCGGAGGTGCCGTCGATCGAGAGGAAGTCGCCCTCACGGAACGTGTGGCCGTCGATCGTGGTCGTCTTCTTGTCGTAGTCGATGACGACGCCGGCGGCGCCGCAGACGCAGACCTTGCCCATCTGACGGGCAACGAGGGCGGCGTGGGAGGAGACACCACCGCGGGCGGTGAGAATGCCCTCGGCCGCGATCATGCCGCGCAGATCCTCGGGGGAGGTCTCGACGCGGACGAGGAGGACCTTCTCGCCCTTTTCCGCGGCCTGGACTGCGCGGTCGGCGTTGAAGTAGACCTTGCCGGTGGCGGCGCCGGGGCCGGCCGGGAGGCCGGTGGCGATGACCTTGGCCTTCTTGACCTCGGAGAGATCGAAGATCGGGGCGAGGAGCTGCTCAAGCTGGTCGGCCGGGTTGCGCAGGATCGCGGTCTCCCAGTCGATCAGCTTTTCCTTCACCATGTCGGCGGCGAACTTGAGCGCGGCGGCGGCGGTGCGCTTGCCGTTGCGCGTCTGGAGCATGAACAGCTTGCCTTCCTGGACGGTGAACTCGATGTCCTGGACGTCCTTGAAGTGTTTCTCGAGCGTCGCACGGACCTTGAGGAGCTCGGCGTAGGACTTTGGCATGACGTCCTTGAGCTTGATGACGGGCTCGGGCGTGCGGACGCCGGCGACGACGTCCTCACCCTGCGCGTTGACGAGGAACTCGCCGTAGAACTCGTTGGTGCCGTTGGCGGGGTTGCGGGTGAACGCGACGCCGGAGCCGGAGGTCTCGCCGGTGTTGCCGAAGACCATGGCCTGGACATTGACGGCGGTGCCCCACTCGGCGGGGATGTTGTACTTGCGGCGATACACGATCGCGCGGTCGTTCATCCAAGAGCCGAAGACGGCGCCGGCGGCGCCGCGCAGCTGGTCCCACGGATTGTTCGGGAACACCTTGCCGGTGCGCTCCTTCACGAGGGCCTTGAAGCGCTTGACGAGCTCCTGCTGGTCCTGCGGGGTGAGCTCGGAGTCGACGATGTCCTGGTGGTAGACCTCGTGCTTGAAGCCCTCGATCACGGTCTCGAACGGCTCGTGGTCCTCACCCTCGCGCTTCTGCACGCCGAGGACGACGTCGCCGTACATCTGGATGAAGCGGCGGTAGCAATCCCAAGCGAAGCGCTCGTTGCCGGTCGCGGCGGCGAGAGCCAGCACGGACTGGTCGTTGAGGCCGAGATTGAGGATGGTGTCCATCATGCCCGGCATGGAGTCGCGGGCACCCGAGCGGACGGCGACGAGCAGCGGCATGCCGCTGGTCGCACCGAATTTTGTGCCCATGATCTTCTCCATGTTGGCGACACCGGCCTCCATCTGGGCCTGCAGCGAGGCCGGGTAGGACTTTTTGTTCGCGTAGAAATAGGTGCAGACCTCCGTCGTGATCGTGAAGCCGGGAGGAACCGGGAGGCTGATGCGGGTCATCTCGGCGAGGTTCGCACCCTTGCCGCCGAGGAGGGCCTTCATGCCGCCGTGGCCGTCGGCCTTGCCGGCGCCCCACGTGTACACGTACTTGACGCCCTTGGCGGCGGATTTCTTCGCGGAAGGCTTGGCCTTCACTGGAGATTTGCCCGACTTCGCGGGCTTCTTGGCGTTGGATTTAGCGGCCATATTTTATGGTTGGGTAGGGTTGGAAAAACCGAGGCGTTGGCTGGAAACGCAAAGAGAAATGCAAATCGTGACGCCCCGGGGCTGTCAACGGCGGGAGCGAGTGCGGATTGCGGATTTCGGAGTGCGGATTACCGCCGGCTCGCTCCAAGATCGCGCGGGAGGTCGACGGGAGGTCGACGGGACGGAGTTCCTTTATTATTTAAGTAATTTACCATCAATTTAATAAGTATTTTAAATTGGTGTGGATTCGGGTTTGAAACCCCTCCGAATTCCGCAATCCGCGATCCCCATTGGCCCGCCCGGCGGGCCCCGCATTCGCTCTTCCCCTCGGAGGCAAAACCCCCAACATGGCGGGTTTTTACGCTGCGAGACCATGGGCCTTCCTCCTGACGTTCCCGACGAGATCGACATCCCCGCTGCGGCGGAGGGGGCCGCGCCGCGTGAGCGTCCGATGGGGTTCCTCGATCATTTGGAGGAATTGCGCTGGACGCTGGTCAAAAGCGCGATCGCTTTTGCCTTCTTCGCGGTCCTGATCGGGATCTTCCTGCGGGAGTTTAATGACGCGCTGCTCTGGCCGCTCCACCATGTGCAATCGCAGATGGCTCCGCAGACGTTCGTCATCGATCTGGGCACGACCTCGGTGATGGAGGGATTTACGGTGGTCATCCAGATGTGCATCATAGGTGGCTTGGTGATGGCGGCGCCCTTCATTCTCTTCTTCATCGGCCAGTTCGTCTCGCCGGCACTGAACCAGAAGGAGCTCAAGCTGGTTTTCCCTGGAGCGCTCACGGCGTTCCTGCTGTTTTTGGCCGGGGCGGCGTTCAGCTTTTTTCTGCTCGTGCCGAGCACGATCCGGGTGTCGCTTGAATTGAATGAACTGCTCGGCTTTACCCAGCGTTGGACGCCGGGAAGCTACTACAGCCTGCTCATGTGGCTCACGGTGGGCGTTGGGGCGGCCTTCGAGTTTCCGCTCCTGATCGTGCTGCTGGTCTATCTCGGGATGGTCTCGGTCGCCAAGCTCCGCAGCTGGTGGCGTCACGCGCTGGTGGTGATCTTCATCATCTCCGCGATTGTCACGCCGACGCCGGACCCCGTCACTCAGACCATGCTCGCGGTCCCGCTCTACGCGCTGTATTGGCTCGCGATCCTGGTCGCATCGCGCGTCGAGAAGCGGAAGGCCTGAGGGATTACGGAAGGCGGAGTTCGGATTGCGGATTGATCGGACCAACGAGCCGCAAAGGAGCGCAAAATTGCGCGAGGGATCGCCGGCCATTCTTGCGCGTTCCTGCGGCAACCCACTCAACCATTCCGCAATCCGAACTCCGCAATCCGCAATTCCCAACTCCCGGCCGCGCCTAGGGGCGGTCCTTCATTTGCCGGGTGACCTCGGGGTGTTCCTCGAGGTAACGGTTGAGCTTCTCTAACGCGGCAAAGGTCTCGGTACTGACATGGTGTTCCATGCCCTCGACGTCGCGGGCGATGACGCTCTCGTCGAGTCCGAGGTGACGGAGAAAGTGGGTGAGCAGCTCATGGCGGTGGGCGATGCGTTGCGCGACCTCCTCGCCGGCTCCGGTGAGGACCATGCCGCGGTATTTCTCGTACTTCACGAGCCCCTCGGCATCCAGCCGCTGGACCATGGTGGTGACGCTGGCCTGGGAGATCTTGAGCTCGGCCGCGATGTCGACGACCCGGGCGTAGCCCTTCCTCCTGATCAGCTCGCTGATCCGCTCAAGGTAGTCCTCAACGGCCGCGGTGGTACGCGGAGAAGGCGGGGTGGAGTGATCAGCCACAGGGGGGAGGGAAGCCGCGTCGGCGGCGCAGTCAAAGCGAAAGCCGGAGCCCTCGGGCCACGTGGGGCCTACTTGCGGGCGGCCGCCAGCAGCTTCTGGTGGCGGTAAACCATCCGCAGCATCCAGCAAGCCAGCCAGAAAACGCCGCTGATGCAGGCGGCGGAGAGCCCGGCCCAAAGCGTGATCATCTTCGGGTCGTTCGAGGGAACGTGCGACCGGAAAAGGATGAACATGAAGGTGAAAAACCCGCCGGTGATCACGGCATCGATGGCGAAATCAACCGGCTTGACGAGTTTGGCTTCAGGCTGGGACATGGATCGAAAGGAGGCGGAACGGTGGACGGTTGTCCAATGATATTTTCGATTCTCGATTTTCTAATTTCGATTTTAATCCGGCTTAAACAGCTGGATATAAATGATTTGAAGGCCAGGAGAATCGAAATTCGAAAATCGAGAATCGAAAATCCCGTCCCTCACTTCACCAAGGTCGGCTTGGCCTGGACCGAGGCCTTGGCGCGAGCCTCCAGTGCCTTGGGCATGGCATCCATGAGTTGGATGAGGCGTTCCGGGTTCGACGGATGGGTCGAGAGGATGGCGGGTGGCAGCGGTCTGCCGGCCGACTCCGCATCGAGCGCCTCGATGACCTGGATAGCGGCTTGAGGATCGTAGCCGGCCCGCGCCATGTACATCAGGCCGATGTAGTCGGCTTCCTTTTCCTTGCCGCGGTCATAGGCAAGGGCGGCGGCGCCCGTGGAAATTCCGTAGGCCTGCATGACGGCGACGGTGCCCAGGCTGCCGACGCCGGTTCCCATCATGGCTACGCCGGTGGCGAGGCTGCCGCCCGAGATCAGCATCTGCTGCGAGAGTCGTTCATGGATGTGCTTGGCCGTGACATGGGCAATCTCGTGCGCGATGACCGACGCCAGTTGGTCGTCATTCTTGGTGATTTTGAAGAGTCCCGAAAATACACCGACCTTCCCTCCCGCCATCGCGAAGGCGTTGATCTGATTGGGGACCTCGAAAACGATGAACTCCCAATCGGCGCCGGGCATATCCCAGAAGACGACTTTGGAGAGGCGTTCGCCGACCCGGTTCAGTGCCGCGATGTGATCGCGGTTCCGGGACCGGGGATAGCGGGCCTTCATCTTTTCAAACTCGTCGATGCTCATCTTCGATACCGCGGCATCGTCGACCATGCTGACCGCGCGGCGACCGGTGACCGGGACTTGGTGGCAACTGGTCAGACCAATGAGCAGCACCGCGGCGAGGGGAGCGAATACGACCTTGTTCATACGCAGGGAGGAGAGCGTTGCAGGCGACCGTCCGGATTCGGACGAGGGCAGGTAACTCCGCCATCCACGGGTTGGCAAGTGATCCCTTGAATTTCGGCCCGAATCCTGCAGCAGCGAATGAGTTTGTGTCGTTTGCAATTTTTACCGAACTTGGCAACGTGAAGGTGTCCTTCTGAGACGTCCTTCACGGGACTCCCCTCCATCCCCACTGTCCAACTGCATCCCGCCTGCTTACTCCCATGGCCGAGGAACACGAATCGTCATCAGGCAAGAAGCGCCGTATTATCCACTGGAACCCTGATGTCAGCAACCAGCCGGAGAAGCGCCGCTGGACCCCGCTACGCATCGCCGCTTGGGGCTTGGGCGGTTTTGTTGCCCTGATCATCGCCGGTCGCATCACCGTCGAGTTCTCGAAGCTTGTCTTTGGCCCTGATGTTTTCCGCGCCGCGTCCGCGTCTGGGTCCGGTCCGGCCACGCCCAGCGACCCCAGCTCCGTTTTCGTCAGCCGCTCCAAGGCCGAGCTGGCCCGGGAAAATGTTTCCAAGGCCCTCGCCGAGATGCGCCGCCTCCCGCAGGACCATCCGCAGCAGCTGCAAAAACTCATCCTGATCGAGAAGGCCTTCATCGGCGGCGACTCATTGCTGTCCTCCGGGGATTTCGGCCGGGCCTTCACCCATTTCGACGCACTGGGCCGCGAGATCGACGAGTTTGGCCGCCTGATGAAGGTGAAGCAGGAGGCGCAGCAGGCCTACGACACGATTCTGGTCCGGATCAAGGATCTCGACCGGGCGCGGTCCCTCGTGCCCGAGGCGCTTGAAGCCGCCTTTTCGGCGGCCGGGGTTGGCCGGCAATTTCTGTCCGAGGGCAGCTTTGACGCCGCCAAAAAGGCGTTCGATGACGCGTTCAACGAGTTGAAGCGCGCCGAGACGATTCTGGCGGACTACATCGCCGACAATCTGCGGGGCGGCCAGGAGGCTCTCGGCCGTGGCGACCGCGAGGTGGCGGCGAAGGCCTTCCAATCGGTGCTGGAGAAGTCTCCCGGCAACGAGCTTGCGGTGCAGGGACTCAACCGCTCCAAGACGATCGACCGCGTGCACGGCCTGATCACCGCGGCCAAGGGCCTGGAGGACGCGAAGCGCTATGCCGAGGCCGCCGCGGCCTACGGCGAGGCGTTCAAGCTCGACGCATTTTCCGCGACCGCGCAGCAGGGTGAGGCCCGCGCGGCCCGCCTGCAGACGGAGACCCAGTTCAATACCGCGTTCACTGCAGCGCAGGAGTCGTTCAGCCGCCGGGAATGGGCCCGCGCCATCACGGAGGGTGAGAACGCCCTGAAAGTGTATCCGGATAAACAGGACGTAAGTGACCTGGTGAAGTCGGCCCGGGAGAATGCCCATCAGGACTCCGTCGCTGCGGCGCTGGCCAAGGCCTACGGCCACGAGAACGCCTATGAGTGGGTCGCGGCCCGCGAGGCCTACGACCGGACGCTGAAGCTCTCACCCGATCTGGTCGACGCCAAGGATGGCTACGCCCGCGCGGGACGCGTCATTCGTGCCCTCCTGCAGTATGAGCGGCTGATCGACGAAGCCCGCGAGCGCGCCGATCGCTCCGATTTCCAAGGCGGCATCCGCTCATTCAACGAGGCGATGACCATCAAGCCGGATTATCTGGTCAACACCGATGAGGTCGAACAGTTGCGCGCGCTGCTCATGGCCCAGAGCCAGCCGGTCGACGTGAACTTCACCTCGGACGGCAAGACCTGGGTTTCGATCTCGAACTACCGCATGCTCGGCCAGTTTTCGAACACCAGCGTCAAGATCCTCCCGGGCGACTACGAGATCATCGGCCGGCGCAAGGGCTTCCAAGACGTACTGCTGCTGCTCCAAGTGCGCAGCGGAGCCCAGCCGCCGACTGTGGCGGTCACCTGCAATCTCCGGGCCGACCGGTAACGCGCTTCCCGATGAAGTTCAGCCCGTCTCCTCTGCGCCTGACCGCCGGCCTGCTGGTCCTGGCGGGCGCCGGCCTTTCCGCCCAGTCCACCGCGCCCCGGGGCGCCGCCACGACGCCTGCCACGTCCGCCAGCAGCCAGGCGGCGGCCCGCGCGGCGGCGAACCGTCCGGCGAATCCCGCGGCCCGCGCGGTGATTCCCGATCCCGACCTCTTCGATGGTTCCGGACTTCCGGCTGAGGCCCGGCCCGACAAGGGCATGCTGGCTGAATTTGAATTGCCCGGTTCCGCGGAGCGGCCCGAGACCATGGCGGCCCAGCAGCAGGGCCAGCAGCAGGGTGAGGGCGGCGCCGGCGGTCCTCAGGGCGAGCAGTCCGGCGATCAGCAGGGTGGGGCGGGCGGTGAGAAGCCCGAGGGCGCCGGTGATCCCAATGCGAAGGCCGAGGGCATCGCGGTCGCCAAGCTCGAGGTTGACGAAAATTCCGCCCCGCAGCAGGCAGCGCTTCCCCCCAAGCCGCGCGAGGTCTCGATGGGGGACAAATCCCAGCAGATTTCGACCGCCGTCGCCCAGCAGAATGTCGTGGGTTCGCAGCCCGCCCAGCAGGGGAGCGCGGCCCGGAATGTCTCCAATTCACAGCAGTACGAGAAGGGCGCGGCCGCGGGTAAATCCTCCGGTAATAACCAGAACAAGGGCCTGGAAAAGGGCCGCAACATGCCCGCGGGGCTTTGATCGGTCGCCCGGTGAAACTCTCTCGCTTTTTCCTTCGTCTGGCCCTTGCGCTGCTGGCGTCCGCGGTGGTGGCCACGGCCAAGAC
>CAMAXB010000079.1 GCA_945862035.1 Opitutus sp. GAS368 | reverse complement strand
TCCGCCCAGTCATTGGACTCCGTCCCGCCCGCGCCGGACTGGATGGAGAGAATTGCATTGTTCTTGTCGAACTGGCCGGTGAGGAAGGCCCCAATCTCGATCTTATCGAGGTCCTCCACCATGGCCGATGCCTGCGTGGCCAGCTCCTTGGTGTAGGACTCCTTCTCGGCATCGGAGGCCATCTCGATCAGCTCGATCATCACGTCGAGGTCGACGACGCGCTTGTTGAACTCGGCTAGCGGACCGATGGTCCGCTTGAGGCCGTTCAGCTTGCCGATGTGCTTCTGGGCACGCTCGTTGTTGTCCCAGAAGGCAGGGTCGCCCATCTGGGCTTCCATCGCCTCGAGCTCGAGCTGCTTTTGTTCGACGTCAAAGAAACCTCCATAGATGCCCGGCGCGCTTCTTGATGTGTTCGATGTGGTTGAAAGTCTCGGGAGCGATCATGGTCGTCTTGGGTAAGGGTCTATGGCCGCAAAGACCCCGGGTCGGCGCAAGGCTGAAACGTGGGACGGATCCGGAAGAGTCACCGCGAAACACAACGAACAGACGAAAAGCGGAACTCGATCCGGCTCGATCTCCCAGGCCCCCGCCGATTTAGGGCAGATCGTGGCGTGAGTGGCCCCTTCGTTCACGGAAACGCGCCGGCGAACCACTTCTGGAAGAGCGACCCGACCACCGGTGAGGGCGTTTGGCGCCCGGACAGCGCGGCGATGAAGCCGAGAATCCAAGTGAGGAAATAGATCGCCCAACCGGCCATCCAGACCAGCCAACCGAGGACGGGGATGAGCATCAGCACCACGCCCGCGACCCCCAGAACAAAACCCAGGAGGTACAGCCCCAGCGCCTGCCGAAGATGAAAGGCGCCCAAACGGGTTGGCTTGTTGCCATGGATGACCACGGCGACGATGAAACCGATCACGGCGATGTAACTCAGGATCGCGACGGAACGATCCTCCGGCGGAGAGGGGGGGTTAAGGTCGATGACGTCGGTAGCCATCCCCGCACTCCAACGCACCCCAGCGGGCGTCGCAACGCGAATGTCGGCAAGCCAAGCTCGCCCTTGCCACCCCGGCTTCGGTTCCTGCTCAATGACGGCGATGCTACCCCTCATCCCCACCCCTCCCGGCTGGACAGTTTCGGCGCGACCGGTTTTCGCCCGGCCGGCGCGATCCGGCGCGATCCTTTTTCTGGTCTGCCTGCCACTGTCCGCAGAAATCGCCTTTAAGCACCACTACCTCAGCACCACCTTTCCCCGGCTGAACGGCTTCGGCCAGAGCACCACCGGGGATTTCAATCGCGATGGCCGGATCGATTTCCTGATGGGCCAGCACTTTGGCACCCGGGAAAAACAGCAGCTCCTCTTCCTCAACACCGGCGCCAAGACGGAGTGGCCTTTTTCCGTGGTGACGACGGACAACACCGGCGACGGCGGGGTCAATGCCCTCGACGTCGATGGCGATGGCTGGCTCGACATCGTTTCTTCGGGGTCGTGGTTCCGCAATTCGCAGGACCCGGCCCGGGTGCCCTTCACCAAGCACATTTACGACGCCACGGCCTACGGCGGCCATGACATGATAATTGCGGATATCGACGGCGATGGTCGCAAGGACGTCGTCGTCAATACGGACAAGGGCGCGGAGAAGGGCCTCTTCTGGTTCAGGATTCCGGCCGACCCCACCCAGCCATGGGCCAAGACGCGCATCGGCGACGAAGTCCACTCGGGGATGTGGCCCAACGGCGTCGGCGACATCGACGGTGATGGTGATCTGGATGTCTTCACGAAGGCTTGGTACGAGAACAAGGACGGCCAGGGCGGCGCGTGGGAGAAACGCGACAACCTGAATTTCGGCCGGCGCGGCAACTTTGGCTTTTCCCAGCAGTCCTCGCTGGTTGATATGGACGGCGACGGCGATCTCGACCTCGTTCACAGCGAGTCTGACTTCTTTCGGAATGCGGCGATCCAGTGGTCCGAGAACCTCGACGGCAAGGGCGGCGCTTGGCGCGCCCATCCCCTCCCGATGAGCGATCAAGCCGGCGATTTCCACTCGCTGGCGACCGCTGATTTCGATGGCGACGGCGACATCGATATCTTTGCCGCCGAATCCGAATGGTTCGCCCAGCGGGCCCGCTGGTTTGTATGGGAGAATCTTGATGGCAAGGGAGGAAGCTTTGAGCGGCGCACGATCCTTGAGGGCCTCGGCGCCCACAATGCCGTGGTGGCCGACCTGGATGGCGATGGAGATCCGGACATCGTCAGCAAGGAATTCGCCCCGGCCGCCTGGAACAAGCTTCAGGGTGGCCAGCACGCGGACTGGCTCGAGAACTGCAGCACCCGCCCCGAACGCTGATCCGAAAATCAACCAACGATCCTTCCATCAGAACGACTCATGAAAACCAAGAACTACGAGCTCGCCCAGATGGATGAGATTACGCCGACCCGCTGCCCGTGCGGCTTCGCCCGGCGCGCGTTTGTTTCTCCCGAAAACCGGACCGCCACGCTCCACATCACCGACATCGCCTCCGATTCTGCGGTGCACTACCACAAGGTGATGACCGAGCTCTACCTCGTCCTCGAGGGCACCGGCTTCATGGAACTCGACGGCGAGCGGGTACCGCTCAAACCGATGACGTCGATCTTCATCAAGCCCGGCTGCCGCCACCGGGCCGTGGGCAAGCTTCGGGTCATGATCGTGCCGATCCCCGCCTTCGACCCGGCGGACGAGTGGTTCGACTGAATCCGCGCCGACGCGCCCCACACCCGATCAGCGCGTCCGGCCGCCGCGGAAATGGCGGGCGTCCCGCCACTGCGCCCGGGCCTCGGTGAAGGCCGCTTCGCACGATGAGGAAACGCGACGGCGGGGCGTCTGCGGGTTTGCCTCGCCGCCGCTCCCCGCCAACCATCACCGGCTGCCCCATCCTCCGCGGAAAGAACCACCCTCGTCGATTCTGCCATGAAGCTGTCCCGCCTGCTATCGTTCGCGTTTTTTCTGATTGTGCCCGGCCTAGCCCTGGCCGCCGCCGCTCCCGTCGACGTTACGCGCTGGGCGCAGCGCGCCGCCGGGATCACCATTCATCGTGATCACTGGGGCATCGCCCACGTTTACGGCCGGAGCGATGCGGATGCCGTCTTCGGCATGGTCTTCGCGCAGGCCGAGGATGATTTCAACCGGGTGGAGCTGAACTACATCAACGCCCTCGGGCGCGCGGCGGAAGTCGAGGGTGAGGCGGCGCTCGAACGGGACCTGCGGATGAAGCTCTTCATCGATCCGGCCGATCTGCAGGCCCGCTACGCGCAAAGCCCCGCTTGGCTGCGGGCCCTGATGGACGCGTTTGCTGACGGCCTGAACCACTACCTGCACACGCATCCGGCCGTGACGCCCAAGCTCATCACGCGCTTCGAACCGTGGATGGCGCTCGCCTTCACCGAAGGGAGCATCGGGGGCGACATCGAATCGATCGCCACCGCACCACTCGGGGAGCTCTACGGCCTGCGCCCAAAGCAGACGGCCGCCGCCGCCCCGGCCGAGGGCGCACCGATGGCCGAGCCAACGGGATCCAACGGCTTTGCCATCGCCCCCAGCCGCAGCGCGTCTGGCCACGCCCTGCTCCTGATCAATCCCCACACGTCCTTTTATTTTCGGCCGGAGATCCATGTCGTGAGCGAGGAAGGTCTCAACGCCTACGGCGCCGTCACCTGGGGTCAGTTCTTCATCTATCAAGGCTTCAACGATCGCGCCGGCTGGATGCATACCTCCGGCGGTGCGGACGTGATCGATGAGTACGAGGAGACCGTGGTGGAGATCGAGGGCAAGCCCCACTACCGCTACGGGGATGAGCTGAGGCCGTTCGCGACGCGGACCATCGAGCTGCCCTACCGCAACGGCGACGCGATCGCCCGAAAAACAGTCACCGCCTTCTTCAGCCACCGGGGACCGGTGATCCGCAGCGAGGGCGAAAAGTGGATCGCGGTCCGGCTAATGCAGTCACCGGTGGACGCGCTATCCCAATCCTATCTGCGGACCAAGGCCCGCTCGTACGACGAGTTCCGCCGGGTCATGGAGCTGCGCACCAACTCGTCCAATAACACCGTCTATGCGGACGCCGATGGCACCATCGCTTACTTCCACGGCAATTTCGTGCCGAAGCGCGACCTCGCGTTCGACTGGCGGCGTCCCGTCGACGGCAAGAATCCGCTGACCGATTGGCAGGGGCTGCACGCCCTTGACGAACTGATCGCGCTGCGCAATCCCGCCAGCGGCTGGCTGCAGAACACCAATAACTGGCCCTTCGCGGCAGCCGGGGAAGCGAGCCCGCGCCGCGAGGACTACCGGTCGTACCTGTGGCAGACCCCGAGCCCCGGCTACGGGGCGGAGAACCCCCGCGGCGTAAACGCCGTGCGTGTCCTCCAGGACGCAAAGGACGTGACGCTCGAAAGCCTGATCGGCCTCGCCTATGACCCCACCCTGTCGGCCTTTGAGTACCTGCTGCCTCCGCTGCTGATCGCGTATGACAGTCTGCCGGCGCGGGACCCGCGGAAAGCACGCTACGCCGGACCGACCGAGGTGCTGCGCGCCTGGGACCATCGCACCGGGGTGAACTCGGTGCCAACGACGCTGGCGGTGCTCTGGGCACAGGAACTGGCCGAAACCTTCGCCGCGGAGATCCGCAGCCAGCGCGCCATCGTGCATGAATTTTTGCACACCCGGATCACGGCGGACGACCGGCTCGCTGCGCTTGGGCGTACGCTGGATCGGCTGGAACGCGACTTCGGTTCGTGGGAGACGCCGTGGGGTGAGATTAACCGCTTCCAACGACTCTCCGGCGAGGTGCGCGAGACCCACGACGACAACGCGCCCAGTCTTCCGATCGGCCTCGCGCCCTCGGCCTGGGGTTCGCTCGCCGCCTTCGGCACGGCGAACACGACGGGCACCAAGCGCATCTACGGCAATCGTGGGAACAGTTTTGTGGCCGTGGTCGAGTTCGGTTCGCGTCTTCGCGCGAAGTCGCTCTTGGCGGGGGGCGTGAGCGGTGATCCGAAATCGCCGCATTTCATGGACCAGGCGGCACTCTATGCGCGCGGTGAATTCAAGGACGTGCTCTTTCACCGCGACGACGTTGAGCAAGCGGCCCGACGAACCTACCATCCGGGCAAGTGAGCGGAGGGACGGACGACCAACCCCTCGTCGCACGCGTTTTTCGCGCGCGGGACGGCCACGTTTTTCGGCGAGGGCTTTCTTCGTCTTCGGGAACAGGCGGAGACGACCGAACCTGAGCCGGGCGGATGCCGGCTTCACTTTACGTCCAGTATATCGCGGTCTTGGCATCCTTCACACCCATCAGGAAGGAAATGGTCGAGCGGAACTCCCCCTCCACTGACTGCGCCTGCACGGCGTGGATGAGCTTGCCGTTAACGAAGTAGATGTCGCCCGCGTGGATGGGCAGATCGATGCGGCCAAAGCCGTCGAGCCACTCCGCCTGGGAGGGATAACCGGTTTCCTCGACGCCGAGCGCCTTGCTGATCGCGACATCGGGTCCGATATTCCAGTAGATCAGATTGCCACCGGCGGCCCCGTTTTGGAGGTAAATGTTCGCGGCAGATAGCGGATTGACGGCCACTTCCTGAAATTCAAAACCGGCCTTCTTTTTGGCCGTCAACTGGGCGGCGTCATCGTGCGCCGCTCGGGCGAACTGGCCGCCGCCGCTCCAGAGGCGGACGACGAATTCGCCAGCAACGTTCAGCAGCCCATAAGATCACTCCTCGCCGCGGGCCGGACCTTCCACCTTCCGCAATCCGCAATCCGAACTCCGCAATCTCCAATGCCTCGTCAGAAGGCTAGGGTGAAGCAGCGGATCGTGGTGACCTCGGAGGACACTGCGACGGCGGCCGAGTAGTTCTCGGCCGGCGTGAAGGCATCAATCCGCCAACGCGACACCGCGGCGGGATCGTCCAGACAGGACAGGAGTGCAGCCGGCGCATCAGGGGCCATCCGTACGGCGAAACTATCAAGCGGCTTCATCAGACCGACCCCGAGCGCCTTGAGATAGGCCTCCTTGCGGGTCCAGCCGGCAAAGAACGCCGCCCGGCGCCCCTCTAGCGGAATGCCGGCCCACTCGCTCTGCTCGGCGGACGCGAAGTACTGACGCACCAGGTCGTCGCGCTCCAGCTCGCGCCAGCGCTCGATGTCGGCGCCGACCGGGTGGTTCCAGACGAAGGCGAGCAGCGACCAGTCTCCCGAGTGCGAGAGATTGAATTCCAGCCGATCGCCGGGCGCGGCGCCCGCCAGCACCGGCTTGCCCCGCTGCTCCGTAGCAAACGCCACGGCCTCAGGTCGCACCCCGAGATAGCCCCCCAGCAACTGGCGCTGCACCGCGCGGCTCGTCAACTCACGCTGCCGGTCGGCCGGCATGCGCTTGCGCTCCACACGCGCCCGCTCCTCCGGCGTCAGCAACCCGGACCAAACGGTCGGTTCAGTGCCGATCGCCGGCACCTGGACGCGCCACACGTGCACCTCGGACGACGCCAGCACAGGCGGGACCGCGGAGGACGGCCACAGGGTTTCAAACTCACCAGACATGACCGCTGACGCTGCCAGCAACGCCGGTGATCAGGCAAACCAGGAAACCCGGACGGTTTCCGATCTCAGATCTGAAATTTGAGATCGCGGATCCGCCGAGCGAACCGGACTTGGCGGACAACCCCGGGGGACCGCGCGGGAACGCTGTAACCGCCTGGCACTGCCTTGCGTCTGACTCCACGGCCCGCGCCCATGGCAGGGCCGTGCCCACCCACCGCTGCGTCCTGCCGTCCTTGAATCCCTCACCCCCAACCTCTGTCCGGTCCCGACTCAGTCGGCTCGCCAAGATCGAGCCGGGCGAGGGTCCGGCCGTGGTGGCCGCCTTCTTCCTCTATTTCTGCCTCCTCGGTGGCTACTTTGCGGTCCGTCCGGTCCGCGAGACGGTCGGGACGCTGCTCGGGTCCGATCGTGTCAGCGACCTCTTTATTGCCACGTGGATTGTCTCGATCCTGATCGTGCCGGCCTACGGGGCCGTGTGCGCTCGGCTACAACGCCGCGTGTTTCTTCCGTGGGTCTATGGCTTCGTGGCGATGGCTCTGGTCGCCTGCGGCGTCGCCCTCTTGCGAGACGAGTCCAACGTCGTCGTGGGCCAGTTGTTCTATGTCATGATCAGCGTGATCAACCTGTTCGTCGTTTCGGTGCTCTGGAGCTTCCTGCTGGAGCTTTTCGACGCGGGGCAGGTCAAGCGCCTGTTCGGCGTGATCGCGGCAGGCGGCACGGCCGGCGCCCTCGTGGGTCCGGTTATGACCGACGTGCTCGTGGGCCGAATCGGCAACTCCGGTATCCTCTTCGTCGGCGCCGGCCTGTTCAGCCTGGCCATTGTTCTGCAGCGGGTCTTGCTGAATCTCTGGGCCCGGCGGACCTGGGCGGCCGCCGCTCTGCCCGTTGAGGATCACCCGATGGGAGGCCATCCCTTTGCCGGGTTCACGCTCGTCCTGAAATCGCCCTATTTGCTCGGCATCGCGCTCTTCGTCACGCTGCTCGCCTCGGTCAACACGTTCCTCTACTTTGAGCAGCTCGAACTCGTGCGGGCGACGTTCTCGAGCACCGCGGAACGCACCCAGGTCTTCAGTCGCATCGACTATGTGGTGCAGAGCCTGACCATCCTTTCGCAGGTCCTCCTCACGGGCCGCATCGCCTCCCGCTTCGGCGTGGGCGCGCTGCTGACCGTGGTACCACTGGTCATGGTGGGAGGCATGTTGCTGCTGGCGAGTTTCCATACCTTCTCCGTGCTCGCCGTGGTATTTGTGATCCGCCGCTGGGGCGAATACGCCTTCGTCCGCCCCGGCCGCGAGATGCTCTTCAGCCGCGTCGATCATGAGACCAAGTACAAGGCCAAGAATTTCATCGACGTCACGGTCTACCGTGGGGCCGATGCCCTCGGAGCCCAGATCTCCAACGCAATCCGCGCTGCCGGCGGCTCACCCGCGCTCATGGGCGCGCTCTTCGCCTTGGCGTGGGCCGTCAACGGTGCCTGGCTCAGCCGCCGCCGCGAGCATGGGGAGGGTGGTCCGCGGGCCTAGGAATTGCGGATTGCGGAGTTCGGATTGCGGAATGACAGACCAGGGCGACGGCCAAAGGTCGCCGCGAACATGACGACATTCCACAGCGCCTTTTGACAGGCTCATCGGAATCAATCCGCACTCCGCACTCCGAAATCCGCAATCAATCGCGCCAAAGCGCGGTCACATGCCCTTTTTAATAAAGCCGACGGCAGAGTCCGTTTCTTTCAATCTCACCGTCTGCTTCTCGCCCGAGTCTTTGCCGATGTAGTCGACCGAGGCGGAAGCCAGAATCGGGAGATACTTGCGGAGGTCGTCACTCTTGTCCTCGCTGCTGACGTTCACGCTCCAGATCTCCGGCGGCGGACGACCCTCCTCCATCTGCTTGTTTTCGCGGGCGGAAATGCGGAGATATTTTTCGTACATCGCGACCGGGGTCACCACATCCTGGTAGCCGATGACCTCGGTCCGCGGTGGCTCGTAGACCGCGACGGTGCGCACGATCGGATTGCCGCGGCTGTCGGTGCCGACCACGACCTGCTCGTAGCGCATGCCGCCGCCAACCTGGGCATAAATGGGGGTGCTGGTTCGCTCCATGACCACGCGGGGCGGTTCCACGCCATAGTCGACTTCAACCACCATGTCGGCGGGTTGGCCCTCGGGTGCCTCGTAGAGGCCCTTGCCGGAGAGCGCGGTCTTCACATACGCGGCGGCCTCCTTGTGGCGAAGGCTAGCTTCATCCGCCGTGGGGTTCTTCGTCACGATGCGATAGGACGTGACCTCCTTGGGCTGCGGCTGGCTGATCGAGTCGACCTCGACCTCATAGGTCGTCGCGCAGCCGCCCAGAAAAAGAGACGCAACGAGCGTGAGGCTCGGGAGCAGCGGTAACCGGTGGCGGGATCGCGGGGAGATCATAGTCCGGCAGGTAGGAGGGTGAGTGGAACTGAAAGGGTGCCGGGCAAGGCCTGTCAGGAGCGCGGGGCATCCGCGAGCGGAAGCGTCTCACTCGTGACCGGCCCAACAGTCGGCGTTGAGCCGACGAGGGGAGTGTCGCTCTTGAGGCGGGCCAATTCCTCTTCAAGGCGCGCGATCTCCGCTTCCGTCGTCAACAGGCGCTCATTGGCCTCGTCCAATGCCTTCTTCTTGGCGATGGCGGCCGCGCGTTCGTCCTGCAGGCGCTTGAGACGCTCCGAAGCGTTTTCAACCCGGCCTTGGGCCTCGGTCAACTCCATGTCGGAGATGCGGAAACCCTGCGCGGCGGCCAGTTCCTCATCCATCGCAGCCTTGAGCTTGGCCTCTTCGGCGCGCTTGCGAGAAAGTTCCTGCTGATACGCGCGCTCCTGAGCGAGCCGGTCCTGCTCCTTGCGCTCCTTGATTTCCTGCGTGAGCCCGACGATGCCACCAACAATGGCACCGGCGGCGGCCCCGCCAAGAATGCCGGTCGTGGTGCCGATGCTACTGTTATTGCCGACGGCAGCGCCCACGGCGCCGCCACCCAAGGCGCCCACACCCGCGCCCGTGGTGGTCCTCGAGGGCGCCACGCCGCTGGCGCAGCCCGAGGTGAATACCGCCGAGGCCGCGCAGAGGCAGGCGAGCAGATGTACGGTGCAAAGCGACGGGCGGTGCAGGACGACCATGGGGGAAATGGCTAAAGGCTTATTGCGCTCACTCGAACTTATCCTACCGTAGAGGTGTTCGCTGAATTCTCAAACGCTTATGTTGCTTTCGTGGATGCCCCCGCCTGCGAGGTCTCAATCAGCTGATCCGGATCAGGGCAGGGTGGCGTCTGTACGTTCCGTCGACAGCGCGAAAACCTAGACCCATGCTTCCAAGAAACAAGGGAATTTTGTCCCCGACTTTTCTCGTCCCCAACCTGAGTTTGGTCATCGCCATCGTCTCGGTGATGACGCTCTACGCCTTGGTCATCACGCCCCGTGCCAACGAGCAGCTCCTGACCGGCAAGTTGATGGCCGCGCAGGCGACCGGCGAGGCCTATGTGGCGCCCCGGTCGATCTACATCATCATGAAGGATCGCGAGCAGCAGGCCGAGTGCATCCTCTTCGTCTGGGCCTGTTTGATCCTTTTCTACAAGCTGCGGATTGCCGGTCAGGAACAGAAGCTCCTGCGGCACGATTTCATCCGCATCAACCAAGGCGAGCGCATCATTCCCGACGATGCCCTCGATCGCTACAAGGACTTGAGGGCGGCGGTCGAACGGAACCCCGCCTGGCAGGGTCGCCTTCTGCCGGACTTTGTCCTCGCCGCCCTCCATCGTTTTCACTCCACCGGTTCCGTTCAGGACGCTGCCGGGGCGATCAAGGACCGCGCCGAGCTCGCCGCCGACACCCTCGATTCCGACCTGTCGCTCACCCGCTATATCGCCTGGGCCATTCCGGCGGTCGGGTTTATCGGCACGGTGCGCGGCATCGGCGATGCCCTCGGCCAGGCCGACCAGGCCATCAAGGGAGATCTCAGCGGTGTCACCAGTTCGCTGGGCCTCGCCTTCAATTCCACCCTCGTCGCCCTCGTGCTCAGCATGGTCCAGATGTACTTCATGCACATGCTCCAGCTCCGGCAGGAGAACCTGATCATCACGCTCCAGACTTACTGCCGCGAGAAACTGATCGACGTCATGAAGGTGCCCACGCAGGAAGATCCGAGCGCCGTGGTCTGAACCCCGCGCCCCTTCCCATGAGCCTCATCGGATTGGAATTTTGTGACGCGGGACTGCAGGTCGCGCGCGGCA
>CAMAXB010000078.1 GCA_945862035.1 Opitutus sp. GAS368 | reverse complement strand
GTTTCATGACAGCCCGCGCCGCGCCCACTCGATCGCCGCGCAGGGCGGCATCAATGCCGCGAAAAATTACCAGAATGATGGCGACAGTGTTTACCGCCTCTTCTACGACACGATCAAGGGCGGCGACTACCGCTCGCGGGAAGCAAACGTCCACCGCCTCGCCGAGGTCTCGGTCAGCATCATCGATCAGTGCGTGGCGCAGGGCGTCCCCTTTGCCCGTGAATACGGCGGTCTCCTCGCCAACCGCTCCTTCGGCGGTGCGCAGGTGTCACGCACCTTTTACGCGCGTGGCCAAACCGGTCAGCAGCTGCTCCTTGGCGCCTACTCCGCTTTGTCAAAGATGGTGGGGCAGGGTGCGGTCACCCTCGTTACCCAGCACGAAATGGTCGATCTCGTCGTGGTGGGTGGCCACGCCAAGGGTGTGATCACCCGCGACCTCGTCACTGGCAAACTGGCCCGCTTTTCCGGCGATGCCGTGATCCTCGGAACGGGCGGCTACGGCAATGTCTTCAATCTCTCGACTTATGCGCGCGGTTCCAACGCCACCGCGATCTGGCGCGCCTACAAGCGCGGCGCCTGCTTCGCCAACCCGTGCTACACGCAGATTCATCCGACCTGCATCCCGGTGTCCGGCGACTACCAGTCGAAGCTCACTCTGATGTCGGAGTCGCTCCGCAACGACGGACGCATCTGGGTCCCGAAGAAAAAGGAGGACTGCAGGAAGGATCCGAATGCGATTCCAGAGGACGACCGCGACTACTTCCTCGAGCGCATCTATCCCAGCTTTGGCAACCTCGCTCCGCGCGACGTCGCGTCGCGGGCGGCCAAGCGGGTGTGCGACGAGGGCCGCGGCGTGGGCGAGACCGGGCTGGGTGTTTACCTCGATTTTTCCGACGCGATCCAGCGGCTGGGCGAGAACACCGTGCGCGAGCGCTATGGCAATCTCTTCGATATCTACCACGAGATCACCGACGAGAGCGCCTACCAGACCCCGATGCGCATCTATCCCGCGGTGCATTACACCATGGGCGGGCTCTGGGTTGACTACAATTTGATGTCCAACGTCCCCGGCCTGTTCGTGCTGGGCGAGGCGAATTTCTCCGACCACGGCGCCAACCGGCTCGGCGCTTCTGCGCTGATGCAGGGCCTCGCTGACGGCTACTTTGTGGTTCCCTATACCATCGGGGACTACCTTGCCTCGCAGAAGCCCGGTTCCCGCCCGAAAACGGATGCTCCGGAGTTCAAGCAGGCGGAGGATAATGTCGCCGCCATGGTCAAGCGCCTCATGGCGATCAAGGGCACGCAGCCCGTCGGTCATTTCCACCGTCGCCTGGGTAAACTCATGTGGGACTATTGCGGGATGGCCCGCACCCGTGAAGGCCTGCAGAAGGCCCTCGTCGAAATCCCCAAGCTGCGCGAAGAATTCTGGGCCAATGTCAATGTTCCCGGCTCGGCCGACAACCTGAACCAGGCCCTGGAAAAAGCCGGGCGGGTCGCCGACTTCATCGAACTGGGTGAGCTCATGTGCCGCGATGCCCTTGAGCGCGAGGAGAGCTGCGGCGGCCACTTTCGCGAGGAGCACCAGTACCCGGACGGCGAGTGCAAACGCGACGACGAGAACTTCGGTCACGTGGCCGCTTGGGAATTCCAAGGCGAGGGCCAGGCGCCGCTGCGCAATATCGAACCGCTCAACTACGAATCCGTGAAGATGAGCGTCCGCTCCTACAAGTGATCTAGAAGGAGCGAGTAGTGGGTAGCGAGTAGCGAGCATGTCGCGAAAGCCTCCTGAACTCGCCACGATTCACCTGCTCGCTACTCACTCCTCGCTCCCCACTACTTTTCCTCCCCATGGTCGCCGCCTCCACCACCGCGCTCATCTCCGTCACGCTCCGCATCTGGCGGCAGGCTGGCCCCAGCCAGCCCGGCCGCTTTGTCGAGTATCCGGCGAAGGACCTGAATCCCAACATGTCCTTCCTCGAGCTGCTGGACGTCGTGAACGACGTCCTCGAGGCCAAGGGAGAGGACCCGGTTGCGTTCGCCCACGATTGCCGCGAGGGCATCTGCGGAACCTGCTCGCTCGTGATCGACGGCAAACCCCACGGGCCGCACCGCGGCGTCGCCAGCTGCCAGACCTACCTGCGCAGCTTTGAAAATGGGGCCGTTATCACCGTCGAACCGTACCGCGCCGACCCGTTTCCGGTCATCAAGGATCTCATTTCCGACCGGTCCTCCTTCGACAAGATCCAGCAAGCCGGCGGTTTTATCAGCGTCCGAACCGGTTCAGCCTGTGATGCCAACGCGATCCCGGTCTCCAAGGAGAACGCGGACCTCGCGATGGACGCGGCGGCCTGCATCGGCTGCGGCGCCTGTGTCGCGGCCTGCAAGAACGCGTCCGCCATGCTCTTTGTCGCCGCCAAGGTCTCGCAGCTTTCGCTCCTGCCCCAGGGCCAGCCCGAGCGGGACAGCCGCGTTCTCTCCATGGTTTCACGGATGGACGAACTCGGCTTCGGCAATTGCACGAACCAGTACGAGTGCAGCGCGGCCTGCCCGAAGCAGATCTCACACGATTTCATTGCCCGCCTGAACCGCGACTACCTCAAGGCCAGCGTGCGGACCTCCTTCAGTCCCAAATCGGTCAACACCAGCGGCGGCGCCTAAGCCCCGATCCGTTTGGCAATCCGGGATTCCTCGTAATATCGACGATCCCGCCCCGTTCGCCGTTGCGACCGCCGGGCCCGGGGGTAAGGTCGTGCTCCAGCTATGCGCACTACCCTGTTCGTCCGATGCCTGTCTTCGTCCGGCCGCCGCCTGATTGCGGCCGCCTTGTTAGCTACCCTCGCCCTCACCGCACCCGCCCCGGCTCAGGAACTGCCCCAGACGTGGCAGGAAAAGAACCAGTTCCGGTCCGGCCCGACGCCGTTTGAGCCCTTGATGGATTTTTGGTACGAACTGGCCCGGATCAGCCCCGAGGTGCACATCAAGCCGCTCACGCGGACGCTCCTCGGCCGCGAGCTCACCCTCGTCACGATTTCCAAGGAACGCGTCCTCACGCCGCAGGACGCCCTCAGAAGCGGAAAAACGATCGTTCTCATCGGCAGCTCCGTGCACGGTGGCGAGACTGCTGGTAAGGAAGCCGCCCAGCTCCTCGCCAAGGAACTGCTCAGTGGTTCTCTGCGGAGCACGCTCGACGATATCGTCGTTCTCTTCATTCCGCTGATCAACCCGGATGGCGGCGAGATCCTCCGCCGCACCAATGAGCAGGGTTTCGATATGAACCGGGACTACATCAAGCTGGAGTCCCAAGAGATGCGGGCCCTCGTCACGCAGGTGATGAACCAATGGACGCCCGACATTCACGTTGATGCGCACCACGGTGGCGCCGAGCCCTACACGATCACCTGGCAGGGCACGCTCAATCCGGCGGCCGACGCCGAGCTGCGCGCCTACCCCTACGAAAAAATCTTCCCACGCATCCGCGCGGCGCTCCAGGCCAAGGACTATGATGGTTTTGACTACTCGGGTCCCCGCACGGTGAACGGCCAGCGCGCCTGGGGCTCGACCTCGCTCGAGGCCCGCAAGCACCACGTCTATACCGGACTCGTCAATTCGATCGGCATCCTGACCGAGACCCCCCGCAACGGCGTGCGGGTCATGCGCGACGGGACGCTGAAGCAGATCCCCGAGGCGGAACGCTATTTTCACCAGGTGCAGGGACAGTTCATCATGATGAGCGAAGTCCTGCGCGCCGCGGCCGAACAGCGGACTGAGATCCGCGCCGTCACCAACGGCGCCCGCCGCCGCGCCCTCGAGGCGGGCGCCCGGGGCGGGGACCAGATCATCCTTCAGCACGAGGTCGTATCGCGCGGCACGGAGCCCGTCTGGATGCCCGATGGCGAGGCTCCCGGCGGCTATGTCCTCATCAACGTCCCGGTCTACCTGCAGGGTCGCGCGACCAAGACCACGACCCGCCCGCTGGGCTACATCCTCCCCGCCTCCATGGGCAATGTCCTGCCCCGGCTCTACGACCACGACATCGCGGTCTACCGCTTCACGGCGCCGGCAACGATTGAGGTCGAGGCTTACGATGCAACCTCGGTCAAGCAGGCCGAATATTTCCAAGGCCACTACCTCATGAAGGTCGAGGTCGAGCGGACGAATCAAAAGATCCAGGTTCCGGCCGGCTGGTACTGGATCCCCACCGCCCAGACTCGTGCGAATCTGATCACGGAGCTGATGGAGCCTGAGACGAGCGACAATCTGGTGACGTGGGGCTGGGCCAACCACCTGCTCCAGGTTACGCCCGAGAATGTCGAGGCGGCGGAAGCCAACCTCCTACAAGCGGTCGAAGGCGCCGCCCTGTCCGATGCGCAGCGCGCCCAGTTGCAGGCTCGCGCCCGGCAGGAGATGGATCGCAAGCAGCGTCTGCCGATGATGCGCGTGGTGGCGCCTCAGGCCATGCCGGTCATGCGCGTGACGCCGTACAACAACCACGACCGTAATCGGTACTTCGAGCTGTACCCCTGATCACCGCACTGGCGCGGTGATCGACCTGAAGCCGGAGGGGCATTGGCCCCCCGGCTTTTTGCTTACTTGAAGGCCGCCCAGACGCGCTGGACGTCATCATGATCGTCAAGCGCGTGGAGGAACTCGCCAACCTCGGCGCGATGCTCGTCGCTGAGTTCGGGAAACTGCTTGGCGACATAGCCGATCTCGCTGGTGACCACCGTCCAGCCGTGGCTGGAAAGCCAGGTGGAGACGGTGTGGACCGCAGTCCGCTCGGTGATGAAGCGTGCGCCCGCGCGTCCCTCGGGCATGTCGTCGTTCTGCTGGTGGGTGACCACCTCGAACTCATTGGCCCCGGCCTCGATCGCGGCGGCTTCAAGATCGGTGGCGGCATCCGGATGATGGGCCTCGACGAGGCCGACATGGTCGAACAGGAACTTGTTGCTGCTCGCCGTCCCGAGAATCCCTTTCTTGAAGAGGACCCTGATCTCCGGAGCCGTGCGCTGGTGATTGTCCGTGTAGACCTCGACCACCACGGGAACCTTGTGCGGGGCGTAGCCCTCGAAGACGACGTGCTCGAGGATGATCTTGTCGTCGCCCGTGCCAGCGCCCTTTTTGATCGCCCGTTCGATGACGTCTCGGGTCACACTGGCCTTGCGGGCCTTTTCCAGCGCGGCGAACAGTCGGGCGTTGGCGGCGGGATCCGGGCCGCCGAGCTTAGCCGCGACGGTGATTTCCTTGACCAGCTTTCCGACGATCTGGCCCTTGCGTTGATTGACGACTGCGCGTTTAGCGTGAAGCCACTGGCGTCCCATAAGGCACCGACGCTAACAGGGGCTTTCGGCCGCGGGCAACACGGAAGACAGCAACTTTTCCCGACCTGCGGGGTTGTGAGACCGGGGGCGGCTCCATCACCCGTCCTCACACGGGGAGCGGCCTCTGCTCGACGCGGGGGCCGCTCTTGCTTGTCCTCAGGGGAGGGTCACCGAGCCAGCTGAGTCTGAGTCCGAGTTGACCCTGCGGTCGCCGACCAGAACGGTCAGGCGGTTTTCCATGCGGTAGGAGATCATGCTTCCCGGGAGTGGAAGGTTGGTGCCGGCCGGGCTCTTCAAGGGGATTTGGATGACCACCGGCAACCCGGAGGCGAGGCCGACTGCCTCGGGGTAGGTGGCTTCGCCGACGAGGTTGCCGTTGACATAGATCCGATGGCGGGTCGCCGCGAGGCCGATCGAAATGACGCTTTCATTGAGATAGCGGACCGCCGCCACGGGCTGTCCCCCCTCCGTCCTGATGTCGACCAGGGTCATGGTGATGCTGGAAAGGGCCGGAACCTTGGTCGCGCAGCCGGTAACCAAAAGGACGAGCAAGAGCAGGGGAAAGGCTTTGATCCAAGGGAGGTTCATGGGTGCTAGCGAAAGGCTCTTGAAAGGGAAGCGCAAGGCTCGCCACGCGGGAAGGCGCCTTTCGGCCCCCCGGATCAGGTCCGCCCGATGAACAGCGGCGCCCCGGGTCCGAGCGGCCATCCCGCCAGCAGCCAGAGGACCAACAGCAGCGTCCAGACCACCAGGAACGTCAGCGAATACGGAAGCATCGTGGCCACTAGGGTGCCGATCCCGGCCTTGGGTTCGTAGCGCTGGGCAAAAGTGAGGACCAAGGGAAAATAGCTCATCAGCGGGGTGATGATGTTCACCACGCTGTCGCCGATGCGGTAGGCTGACTGCGCCAGCTCCGGTGAGTACCCAAGCAGCATGAACATCGGCACGAAGATGGGGGCCATCACCGCCCACTTGGCGGTCGCGCTGCCCAGCACGAGATCAATGAACGCCGCGAGAAGCACGAAGGCGATCATGAGCGGGATGGGGCCCAGTCCCAGCTGCCGTAGCAAATCGGCGCCCTCCACCGCGGTCACGATCCCGACATTGGTCCAATTGAAGAGGGCGACGAACTGCGCAATAAAGAACACCAGAACCACATACCCGGCCAGCGTCTCAATCGCCCTGGTCATCGCCTTCACCACATCGTGGTCATTCCGGAAGCTCCCGGAGACAAATCCGTAGGCGAGTCCTGAGACGGCCCCGTACATGAAGATGATCATCACGAATCCGCGCAGCGCGTAGGAACCCAGGAAGCCGGGCTTCGCCGGATCATTCAGAAAGCCGTTGGCCGGAACCGTGCCCAGCAGGACGAGCCCGGTCAGGACCAGCGTGGCGATCCCCGCAGCCCGCAGCCCCCGTTGTTCCGCGGGAGAAAGAGGGTCCAGCGTGTCGCGCGTCGCCGAGCCGGTGTAGGCACCGAGCCGGGGTTCGACGATGCGCTCGGTCACCCAGGTTCCAGCCACCACAATCACCACGCTGGACGCCGCCATGAAGTAGTAATTGGCCATGGGCGTCACCACATAGGCCGGGTCGATCAGGCGGGCCGCCTCCTGGGTCATACCCGCCAGGACCACATCGACCGCACTGATCAGGAAGTTTGCACTGAACCCGCCTGATACGCCGGCAAACGCAGCGGCCAAGCCCGCGAGGGGATGGCGCCCAACCGCAAGAAACAAACCGGCACTCAACGGGATTAGCAGGACGTAACCCACATCCGTGCCGGCGTGAGAGATGACACCCGCGAGGACCACGAAAATAGTCAGGGTCCGGGGCCGCGCCGCGGCCGAGATCCGGCGCAGCAGCGCGGCGATAAGCCCGCTCCCCTCGGCGATCGATAACCCGAGAAGACTCACCAGAACGGTGCCGAGGGGCGCGAAACCAATGAAATTGGGGAGTGCACCAACCAGCAGTCGTTGCAGACCGGCCAGCGACAGCAGGTCCACGACCATGACGGGTTGTCCAGTGGCGGGATGGGGGACCTGGACGCCCAGCCGGTGGAGCACCCAGGAAAGGACCATCACGAGCGCCGACAGCCCGATGAAGAGGGTGACGGGGTGGGGCAGGGCATTCCCTGCTCGCTCAATCCCGTTGAGCAACCGGGTGGCGAGGGGGATGGGCTGGGCGGGCGCCGTCTCGGCGGTCATAGGCCCAAGGCAAGCAGCCTGCCGGGCCGACGCAAGGCCCGGATGAGCGTTGCCTGGGGCCACGCCCCGAATCAGAAGACGGAGATGGCCCGGGCGCTTTCGATGACCACCCACGTCGCGAGGGTGGTCACGGCGATCAGCCCGAGCGCCCGGACCGTCCGGGGGCGCCATTGGCGGAGGGTGCGCATCGTGCGGAAAGGTTAGTGAAATTTAGGTTCGTTTTTTCAAGGGGAAAGCCGCTAGCGTGGCGGCCTTTCACGTCTTTTTTCCAGTCTATGCACCACTTCCGCTACGTTGGGCCCAGTCTGCACTGTGAATCGGTTGATCTCGGCGCGGTCGCGCAGCTCTACGGGACACCGACCTACGTCTATAGTGCTGGGACAATGGCCGATAATTATCGGCGCCTGGCGCAGGGCCTTGAGGGCTTGGATGTCCAGATCTGCTACGCGATGAAGGCGAACTCCAACATCGCCCTTCTGCGTCACTTCGCGAACCTCGGCGCCGGCTTCGATCTGGTCAGCGGCGGTGAGATCCGCCGCGTGCTTGCGGCCGGTGCGGATGTGAAGCGGAGCGTCTTCGCCGGGGTCGGCAAGACGGAGGCCGAGATCAAGCTGGCGCTGGACAACGGCATTTTCGCGTTTCACGTCGAAAGCGAACCGGAGCTGGCGCGTATCAACCATGTCGCGGGCAAGCTCGGCGTGAAGGCGCCCATCGCGATCCGGATCAACCCGGACGTCGACGCCCACACGCACGCCAAGATCACCACGGGCAAGAGCGACAACAAGTTCGGCATCCCGCTGCGCAATGCCGGCGCCGCCTACGAGGCCGCCGCCAAGTTTCCGCACATTCAGATCAAGGGCGTGCAGATGCACATCGGTTCCCAGCTCACCTCGGTCACGCCGTTCGTAGAGGCAGTGCAAAAGGTCGCGCCGTTCGTCGCGGACCTCAAGGCCCGCTACGGCATCACCTACTTCTCGATCGGCGGCGGCATGGGCATCGTCTATAAGGACGCCCTCGCGAGCGGTCCGGCGGCGTGGTGGGACGCTCAACCGGTGGAACAGCGCCCGCTGACCCCCGAGGTCTACGGCGCCGCCTTGACTCCGCTGCTCAAGCCGCTCGGCCTCAAGATCCTGCTCGAACACGGTCGTTTCATGGTCGGCAATGCCGGCGTGCTCCTGTCGCGGGTCGAACACCTCAAGCGGGGCGCCGGGAAGAACTTCCTTGTGGTGGATGCCGCCATGAATGACCTGGTGCGGCCGGCCATGTACGAGGCGTTCCACGAGATCGTTCCCCTCCACCGTGACACCTCACGCCACGCGCTGGTCGCCGACGTGGTGGGCCCGATCTGCGAAAGCGGCGACTGCTTTGCCAAGGACCGCCCGCTCCAGGAGGTTGGCGAAGGCGAGTACCTGGCCCTCATGAGCGCCGGGGCGTACGGCTACACCATGGCCAGCCGTTACAATACCCGCGGCATGGCGGCGGAGGTTCTCGTCCACGGGAGCACGTTCGAGCTGATCAATGCCCGGGAGACCTTTGAACAGATGATCGCCGGGGAGAAAATTCCCGCTTTCCTGAAGTAATCGCCCGGCCGAGAAAGACCGTTTCTTTTTCCGTGCCAATACCACCCTCGGTCGGGTAGTGCTGGGGCATGAACTTTGCGGTCCTTGGCGCCGGTGCATGGGGCACTGCGTTCGCCATCCACCTCTGCCGTCTCGGTCACACCGTGACGCTGGTGCCGCGTCGGTTCGAGCAGGCCCTCGACTTGGCCTCCTCCCGGACCAACCCGGAGTACCTCCCGGCGGTGGTGTTTCCGCCTAGTCTGCAGTTGGGTCATGAACTTGCACCGTTGGTGATGGAAGCGGATGTGGTGGTCCTGGCCTGCCCGTCACACGCCCTGCGCGAGACCTGCAGCCGCTTGGCCGGGGTGCGTGGGCAGGCCAGCCGGCTCCGCCTTGTCCTCAGTCTGGCTAAGGGGCTTGAGCTGGGGACTCACCTTCGCCCGTCCGAGGTCGTGGCCGCCCTGCTGCCCGGCCTGCTCATGGGCGCGCTCAGCGGCCCAACCAATGCGGGTGAGTTTGCGCGCGGCCTGCCGGCGGCCATGGTCCTCGCTCCCAACCGCAGCGACCCCCTGATTGGCGAGGTCCAGATCGCCCTGAGCAGCCCGACCCTCCGCGTCTACACCAGCGATGACCTCGCCGGCGTTGAGTTCGGGGGTTGCCTGAAGAACATCTATGCGATCGCAGCCGGCTGCTGCGACGGGCTCAAACTGGGCGACAACACCAAAGCCGCGCTGCTCACCCGTGCCCTCGCGGAAATGGTCCGCGTCGGTTCAGCCCTCGGGGCGCGTCCCGAAACCTTCTACGGACTCAGCGGCTTCGGCGACCTTGTGGCCACCTGCCACGGCACCTGGAGTCGCAATCGTGAATTCGGTCAGCGCTTGGGCGAGGGCGCCCTGGCCGCCGATCTCGTGGCGCATCGCAAGACCGTGGTCGAGGGCTACAAGACGGCGCAGTCCTTCCACGGCCTTTGCGTGGAGCGCGGCATCGACGCCCCCATCCTCGCCGAAGTAAACCGGATCCTGTTTGAGGGCAAGAAGCCTGCGCAGGCGCTCGCGGCCTTGATGACCCGCGGACTCAAGCGTGAATAGCCGCGGTCACTTGACCTGTTCGACCGTGGTCACCTGCCCGTCCGTGAAGGTCACGCGGATCCGCTCCTCCGCGCGCTGGGCATGGACGCGCTGCCCCACGGGCGTGGGGTAGACCCGGTAGCGTCGCGATCCCGGATCGAAGACCACGTGGCGCCGGTAGCCGACCAGCGTCCGGCCTTGATCCTCCTGCCAGGAGGTAGGGTAGATCCAGGTGGTCTCCGAACCTTCCTCCGAGATCCGATCGCGCTTTTCGTCGGGCACGCCCAAGGCGACGTAAACCATGTCCTGAGTGTCACCCACCGAGATGTCACGGTCCTTGAGCCGCTGGCGGGTCGTTTCATCCAGCTGACTGAAGGTTGCCGACTTTTCCCCAGCCCGGCGTTCAAAGGTGCTGCAGCCGGCGAGGAGCACCGCAGCGATAAGGAGGAGGAGTGACTTGCGCATGCGCCGTGAGTCCGCCCCAGCCGCGCGGCGGTTCCCCCTTGTAAGTTTTGGCGAAGGGGACCGATGTCATGATCTGGCCAAAGCCATCTTCCGGGTATCGGCAAGGCAATCCTCTGTACCCGGTTCGCACCACCGCGGCCACGGCCACGCCGTGAAGGGACCGACCGGACCTTCGCAGGTCTGCCTCCCCGAGGTTCCTGTGCGGCACACCCCCGAAACCGAGCGCGCGATCTCCCTCGGCTTTCGCCACGCGGAGGCGGCGCTGGACGTGGGCCGGCTGATTAGGCCGGGCCCGCTGCGCGAACCAAGGCAACGCTCTTCCGCACTGCGCGCGAGGTCGCGGGGAAGACGCAGACCGACCAGGACGAGCTTTTCTCCGAACTGATTCGCCGTTTTCCGGACATCGGTCGGGCCCGGTCCTCGTCGCCCCCGCCGCTCGTTCGTGCAGGAAACGTGTC
>CAMAXB010000077.1 GCA_945862035.1 Opitutus sp. GAS368 | reverse complement strand
CTGAACCTTTTCTACGAGATCAAGGATCTCAAGGTCTCCAAGGCGCTCGACCTGGAGAACGTCAGCTCCCTTGTCCTCGTCGAGGACGCGATCGACGCCCAGCAGGGTGTCGTGCTCGCCCGCGCGTTCGAGCCCCTCACCAAGCAGATCGTCCGCACCTTCGAGAAGCACGACATCGCCTCGATCCGCGTGATCGACACCGCGGTCGACGAGGGCGCCCTCATCCGCGCGCTCAAGAAGGACCCGACCCGCAACGAGGAGGAAGCCCTCAAGGAAATCTACAAGCGCCTCCGTCCGGGCGAGCCGCCCACCACGGCGAACGCCAAGGCCCTGCTCAAGCGTCTCTTCTTCGATCCCAAGCGCTACGACCTCGGTCGGGTCGGTCGCTACAAGGTCAACCAGAAGCTCGGTCTCAAGGTCGACCTCGAGCAGCGCATCCTGGAGAGCGGTGACGTCGTCGCCGCCACCAAGTACCTGGTCCGCCTCAAGCGGGGCGAGGGTGTTGTGGACGACATCGATCATCTCGGCAGCCGCCGGGTGCGGACCGTGGGCGAGCTCCTCGCCAACCAGTGCCGCGTGGGCCTCGCCCGCACGGAGCGCCTTGTGCGCGAGCGCATGACGATGTACGACCAGAGCGTCGACTCGATCACGCCCCAGAAGCTGATCAACCCCAAGGCCCTCACGACGGTCATCCGCGACTTCTTCGCCCGTTCACAGCTGTCGCAGTTCATGGACCAGATCAACCCCCTCGCGGAGGTCACGCACAAGCGCCGCCTCTCCGCCCTCGGGCCCGGTGGTCTCAATCGTGAGCGTGCCGGCTTCGAGGTGCGCGACGTTCATCCCTCGCACTACGGCCGCATCTGCCCCATCGAGACCCCGGAAGGTCCGAACATCGGTCTGATCAACTCCCTCTCGACCTACGCCCGCGTCAACGAGTTCGGCTTCATTGAGACGCCCTACCGTGTGGTGAAGGATGGTCGGGTTTCCGACAAGATCGACTACCTCACGGCCGACCAGGAAGAGGCCAAGGTCATCGCTCAGGCCAATGCCGAGATTAACGACAAGAACTACTTCGTCGGCAAGGTCACCGTGCGCAAGGACGGCGAGTTCCTCGAGGTTCCCGCCGGCGACGTTGACTACATGGACGTCTCACCCAAGCAGGTCATCTCGATCGCGGCCGGCATGATCCCGTTCCTTGAGCACGACGATGCGAATCGCGCGCTGATGGGTGCGAACATGCAACGTCAAGGTGTTCCTTTGCTCCAAGCTGAGTCGCCGTACGTCGGCACCGGCATCGAGGAGCGCGTCGCCCGCGACTCCAAGATCGTCGTCGTCGCCGACGACAGCGGCATCGTCGCCTCCGTCGACGCCAAGCGCATCGTGGTCACCAAGGACGGCGACCTGCCCCGCAACTTCGACAAGAGCCCGAAGACGGACGCCAAGAGCGGCGTGCACGTCTACGAGCTGCGCAAGTTCATGCGCTCGAATGCCGGCACCTGCTTCAATCAGAAGCCCATCGTCAAGAAGGGCCAGAAGATCAAGGCGGGCGAGATCATCGCCGATGGTCCCTCCACCCAGAAGGGTGAGATGGCGCTCGGCCGCAATATCCTCGTGGCCTTCATGCCGTGGAACGGCTACAACTTCGAGGACGCCATCCTGATCTCGGAGAAGGTTCTCAAGGAGGACATCTTCACCTCGATCCACATCCAGGAGTTCGAGGTCACCGCGCGCGACACCAAGCTCGGGCCGGAAGAGATCACCCGCGACATTCCGAATGTCGGTGAGGAAGCCCTCAAGAACCTCGATCACAACGGCGTCATTCGCATCGGGGCCGAGGTCAAGCCGGGCGACATCCTCGTCGGCAAGATCACCCCGAAGTCCGAGACCGAGCTCGCCCCCGAGGAAAAGCTCCTCCGCGCGATCTTCGGCGAGAAGGCCGCGGACGTGAAGGACACCTCGCTCGTGGTGCCCTCCGGCGTCACCGGCATCATCATGGACGTCAAGGTCTCCAGCCGCGTCGACTTCGAGAAGGAGAAGCTCTCCCCTTCGGACCGCCGCCGCCAGATCAAGCAGATTCAGGAAGACTACAAGACCGAGATGGACAAGCTCCGTGAGTCCCTCACGGAAGCGCTCTCGAACATCCTCCTCGGCGAGAAGATCCCGCTCGACGTCATCAACGGCGACAGCGGCGAGATCATCATCCCGGCCAACCGCAAGATCACCAAGACGCTCCTCCGCAAGCTCGCGGCCGTCTCCAAGCACGTCGAGATCGATCCGTCCCCGGTTCGTATCAAGATCATGGAGATCATCGGCTCCTACCAGTCGAAGTTCGACGAGCTCGAGGGTGACCGTGAGCGCAAGATCGCCGGCGTCGAAGCCGGTGAGGACGCCGGCAGCGGCGCGATCAAGCAGGTCAAGGTGTACATCGCCACCAAGCAGAAGCTCGAGGTCGGTGACAAGATGGCCGGCCGTCACGGCAACAAGGGTGTGGTCGCCAAGATCGTGCCCGAGGAAGACATGCCGTTCCTTCCGGACGGTACGCCGATCCAAATCTGTCTCAACCCGCTGGGCGTGCCCTCGCGCATGAACGTCGGTCAGGTTCTCGAGACGCACCTCGGCTGGGCTTGCTCCAAGCTCGGGCTCAAGGTCGCGACACCCGTCTTTGACGGCATTCCTGAGAAGAAGGTTCGTGAGTACCTGAAGGAAGCCGGCCTGCCCACCTCGGGCAAGTCGCCGCTCTTCGACGGTCGCACAGGCGAGAAGATCGATCAGCAAGTGGTCGTGGGCTACATCTACATGATGAAGCTGAATCACCTGGTCTCCCACAAGATTCACGCCCGGGCGGTTGGTCCTTACTCGCTCGTCACGCAGCAGCCCTTGGGCGGCAAGGCCCAGTACGGCGGCCAGCGCTTCGGTGAAATGGAAGTGTGGGCGCTCGAGGCCTACGGTGCGGCGCACACGCTGCAGGAACTTCTCACCGTCAAGTCGGATGACGTCCAGGGTCGCACCAAGATCTACGAGTCGCTCGTCAAGGGCGACAACACGCTGACCGCCGGCACGCCGGAATCGTTCAACGTGTTGATCAAGGAAATCCAGTCCCTCGGCCTCGACATCAAGCTGAACAAGCGAGACGCGCTTGGCAACTTGACCCAGGCCTTCACGCCTTCGGCGGCCTCCGCAGCGCCTCGCTCCGCCAACCTTTAACGTACAACAGGGAATATAACCGATGAGCATTCAACCCAACGAAACCGCCGGTGTCCGCGAGCGTGAGGACGCGCGTGGCACATTCGGCCTGGACGAGAATCCGTTCGACTGCGTTTCGATCACGGTCGCTTCGCCCGAGACGATCCGCGCCTGGTCCAAGGGCGAGGTCAAGAATCCCGAGACGATCAACTACCGTACCTTCAAGCCTGAGCCGGGCGGTCTCTTCTGCCAGAAGATCTTCGGCCCGGTGCGCGACTACGAGTGCGCCTGCGGAAAGTACAAGCGCATCAAGTACAAGGATGTCATCTGCGACCGTTGCGGCGTCGAGGTCACCATCGCCCGTGTCCGTCGCGAGCGCATGGGCCACATCGAGCTCGCGGTCCCGGTCGCCCACATCTGGTTCCTCAAGAGCATGCCGAGCCGTCTCGGCCTCCTGCTGGACATGACCGCCCGCTCCCTTGAGCGCGTGATCTACTACGAGAACTTCATGGTGGTCGATCCGGGCAAGACCCCGCTCGAGCTCAAGCAGCTCCTCACCGACATCGAGTACCGCCAGGCGCTCGACGAGTACGGTGACGATTCCTTCGTCGCCAAGATGGGTGCCGAGGCGGTCCGCGACTGCCTCAAGCGCATGGACATGGATGCGACCGTCGCCGAGCTCCAGGAGCAGATGCGCGCCACGAAGTCCAAGCAGATTAAGAAGAAGCTCTCCAAGCGGCTGAAGGTCATCCAAGGTTTTATCCATTCCAAGTCCCGCCCTGAGTGGATGGTGCTGGAGGTTCTGCCCGTCATCCCGCCGGATCTGCGCCCGCTGGTTCCGCTCGAGGGTGGCCGCTTTGCGACATCCGATCTCAACGATCTCTACCGCCGCGTCATCAACCGCAACAACCGGTTGAAGAACCTGATGCAGCTGAAGACGCCGGACGTCATCATTCACAACGAAAAGCGCATGTTGCAGGAGGCGGTTGACGCCCTCTTCGACAACGGTCGCCATGGCCGCCCGGTCACGGGCGCCGGCAACCGTCCCCTGAAGTCCCTCTCGGACATGCTGAAGGGCAAGCAGGGCCGGTTCCGTCAGAACTTGCTGGGCAAGCGCGTCGACTACTCCGGTCGCTCGGTCATTGTCATCGGTCCCGAGCTCAAGCTCAACCAGTGCGGTCTCCCGAAGAAAATGGCGCTCGTTCTTTTCGAGCCGTTCATCATCCGCCGCCTGAAGGAACTCGGCTTCGTGCACACCGTCCGCGGTGCGCGCAAGATGATCGAGAAGAAGTCCCCTGAGGTTTGGGATATTCTCGAGGAGGTCACCAAGGGCCACCCGGTGCTGCTCAACCGCGCGCCAACCCTGCACCGCCTCTCCATCCAGGCGTTCGAGCCCGTCCTGATTGAGGGCGAGGCCATCCGCGTTCACCCGCTCGTCTGTACCGCCTACAACGCCGACTTCGACGGCGACCAGATGGCGGTGCATGTGCCGCTTTCCCTTGAGGCGATCATGGAGTGCAAGCTCCTCATGATGGCGACGTCGAACATCTTCTCGCCGTCCTCGGGCAAGCCGATCCTCACCCCGTCGCAGGACATCGTCCTCGGCGCGTACTACCTGACGATCGAGCCCCGCAAGAAGCCGGCCAAGGACGTCCGCGTGCCGCTCCTCAGCGGTCTGCAGGAGGTTCTCTTCGCCAAGGCCGACGGTGCGCTCAAGATGCACGACTGGGTCGAAGTTCCGAACCCCGACCTCGGCCGTGACACCGTCTACGGCAACAAGGAGAAGCACGTCGTCCGCACGACGGTTGGCCGCGTGATCTTCAACCAGATCTGGCCTGCCGGTCTCGGCTTCGTCAACTTCCCTGTGCCGAAGGGCAAGCTGGGTGACCTGATTCTCAACACCTACAAGGTCGCCGGTGATTCGATCACCGTCGAGACGCTCGACAAGCTCAAGGAGCTCGGTTTCCAGACTGCCATGCAGGCCGGCATCTCGATCGGGATCGACGACATGATCATCCCCGAGGACAAGAAGGACATCGTGCGCGACACGCGCTCGAAGATCACCGAGGTCGAGGGCCAGTTCAACAAGGGCATCATCACCGAGGGCGAGCGGAAGAACAAGGTCATCGATCTTTGGACCGCCGCCACCGACAAGATCGCCAAGGCCGTGTTCGCCAAGCTCGAAAACAATGATGGCAAGACGGAGGTCAACCCCGTCTACATCATGATGGACTCGGGTGCGCGCGGCAACAAGCAGCAGGTTCGCCAGCTGTGCGGCACGCGCGGTCTGATGGCCAAGCCGTCCGGTGAAATCATCGAGCGCCCCATCCTGTCCTCGTTCCGCGAGGGCCTGACGGTGCTGGAGTACTTCATCTCGACCCACGGCGCCCGCAAGGGTCTCGCCGATACCGCGCTCAAGACTGCGGACGCTGGCTACCTCACGCGTAAGCTGTGCGACGTCGCCATGGACGTGATCATTGCCGAGGACGACTGCGGAGCGCGCGATGGCATCTGGAAGAAGGCGATCTTCGAGGGTGACGACGAGATCGTCGGCCTCCGCGAGCGCATCGTCGGCCGCTGCTCCAGCGACGATGTCCCGAACCCGCTCAGCCCGACCAAGATCCTGGTTGAGTCCGGCGAACTCATCACCGAAGAGCTGGCGTCCAGGATTGTGGATGCCGGCATCGAGCGCGTGAAGGTCATGTCCCCGCTCACGTCGAACAGCCGTCACGGCATCGACGCGAAGAGCTACGGCATCAATCCCGCGACCAACCGCATCGCCAAGATCGGCGACTCCGTCGGCATCATTGCCGCGCAGTCGATCGGTGAGCCCGGTACGCAGCTCACCATGCGTACGTTCCACATCGGTGGCGTCGCCTCGGGCGGATTCAAGACCCCCGAGATCCGCGTCCGCTCCGGTGGTACCGTCAAGTACAAGGGCCTGCGCCTGGTGCCGACGGCCGACGGTGCGAGCATCGTGCTCAACAAGACCGGCACCATCCAGATCATCGATTCCGATGACAAGGAGCTCGAGTCCTACAATATCGTGGTCGGTTCCTACCTCCCGATCGGAGACGGTGAGAAGATCGGCAAGGGCGATGTCCTCGCCCAGTGGGATCCCTACAACGTTCCCGTCCTTTCGGAAAAGGGTGGCACGCTGGTGTTCAAGGATATGATCCCCGGTGTCACCGTGAAGCGCGAACTCGACGAATCGTCGGGCCGCATCGCCACGGTCGTCATCGAGCACAAGGAAGATCTCAATCCGCAGATCGAGGTGCGCGACGAAAAGAACAAGCCGCTCGCGGCCTATTCGATCCCCGTGGGCGCCCAGATCGCCGTGCAGGAGGGCGACAGCATCGCCCCCGGCGCGTTGCTCGCCAAGACCCCGCGTCAGGCGTCGAAGACCAAGGACATCACCGGCGGTCTGCCGCGTGTGGCCGAGCTCTTCGAAGCCCGCCGTCCGAAGGATGCCGCCGAAATGGCGCGCATCGACGGCGTCGTTTCGTTCGAGGGCACGCTGCGCGGCAAGCGCAAGCTGATCGTCCGCAACGAGGAGACTGCGCAGGAGGAGGAGCATCTCATCCCGACCGGCAAGCACATCATTGTGCAGCCGGGCGACGTGGTCCACAAGGGCCAGCACCTGACGGAAGGCGCGGCCGATCCACACGAGATTCTTGAGATCCTCGGGCCATCCGCGCTGTATGACTTCCTCATCAGCCAGGTGCAGGAGGTGTACCGCCTGCAGGGCGTGACGAACACCGACAAGCACATCGAGATCATCATCCGCCAGATGCTCCGCAAGGTTCGGATCACCGATCCGGGCGACAGCGAGTACTTCTGGGGCGAGCAGGTCGATCGCGCCGCGTTCCTCGCGGACAACAAGCGCATCGAGGAGGCCGGCGGCAAGCCGGCCGAGGCCGAGCCGATCCTCCTTGGCATCACCAAGGCCTCGCTCGAGACCGAGTCGTTCATCTCCGCCGCTTCCTTCCAGGAGACGACGCGCGTGCTGACCGATGCCTCGACGCTGGGCAAGATCGACAACCTCAAGGGTTTCAAGGAAAACGTGATCATGGGTCACCTCATCCCGGCCGGCACGGGCCTGCCGACCTACAAGAAGCTCCGGATCAGCCTGCCGTTCGGCGCCGACCTTCCTGAGGTCGAGGCCAAGGCGCCTGAGGCCAGCTAAGCACCCCGGGTATCCCTTCACTTCGAAGGCCGCGAACGCGAGTTCGCGGCCTTTTTCTTTTCCGGCGCGGAGACTGCGGGAGGCGGAGACCCTCCCGTGCGGGCGGGCCTCTTGCGGATTGCGCTTGTCCCGTCCCGGGGTTTGCTGGTCGCCTGCACAGGCTATACGCCGTTGCGCCGGGACGGTTTGGCCCCAGGGCCAGCCGCCCCTGGCCGGCGTGGTTCTGGAATTTCACCGCCCCTCCGAGACTCCTCTCTGCATGCTGCCCTTCGCCCTGACCATCTTCACTGGCGCGTTCCTGCTCTTTCAGGTCCAGCCGCTGATCGGAAAATACATCCTCCCCTGGTTTGGCGGCAGCCCGGGTGTCTGGACGACCTGCATGCTGTTCTTTCAGGCGCTCCTCCTCGGGGGCTACGCGTACGCGCACTTTTCGACCACGCGGCTTACTCCGCGCCGTCAGGTGCTGGTGCATCTGGCGCTCCTGCTGCTCGCCGTGCTGCTGCTGCCGATCACCCCGTCGGAATCATGGAAGCCGACGGCGGGCGGCGATCCGGTGCTCCG
This sequence comes from Opitutus sp. GAS368, assembly GCA_945862035.1. GTDB lineage: Bacteria > Verrucomicrobiota > Verrucomicrobiia > Opitutales > Opitutaceae > CAMAXB01. Next base: position 3,163 of record CAMAXB010000077.1, on the reverse strand, counting down.
CATCCTCCTGCTGCTGACCGTCACGTTGGGTCTGCCGTACTTTGTGCTCTCGTCGACCGGTCCGCTCCTGCAGCACTGGTTCAGCCTGACGCGTCCGGGAGTGTCGCCGTACCGGCTGTACGCGTTGTCCAACATCGGCTCGCTCCTCGCGCTGATGAGCTATCCGTTTTACTTTGAGTGGGCCTTTACCCGGCAGCAGCAGGCGGCCCTCTGGTCGGTCGGGCTGGGCGTGTTTGTTCTCGTGTGCGCCTACTGTGCACTTCAGGTCCGCAAGGTGGCGGTGGGCGCAGGCGGGTCGGCGGGGGAGGGGGCCCAGGGCGGGGAGGTCCCGGCGCCGCCGTCATTCGCCGACAAACTCATGTGGGTGGTGCTGCCGGTCATTGCGTCGATCCTGCTGCTCGCGACGACCAACAAGCTTTCGCAAGATGTGGCGGTCATTCCCTTCCTCTGGGTTCTGCCGCTGGGGCTGTACCTGCTGACGTTCATTCTCTGTTTTGACCATGCGCGCTGGTACAATCGCAACCTCTTTGCCGGCCTGCTCGTGATCGGAATCGGCGTAGTCTGCCACCTGCTGTTCGCGGATAATGGGGCGCCGCTGGGACTTCAGGTTGTCGGCTATGCCTTCACCCTCTTCGTCGCCTGCATGGTGTGCCATGGCGAACTCTACCGGCTCAAGCCGGCAACCACCCAGCTGACGGCCTACTATCTCTCGATCGCCGCAGGTGGTGCCTTGGGCGGACTGTTGGTCGGTGTGATCGCACCATTGGTCCTGGACCACTACCTTGAACTCCAGCTGGGACTGTGGGGACTTACTTATCTGATGGGGTACGTTTGCCTGAAGGAGGAAAACCGTCAGCTCTCCCTGAGTGCGGCGTTTGGCATCCTGACTCTGGCCGCGATCATGCCCGCTTTGGAGGTCAACGTGGTCTCCAGCGGGTGGGGCGAAGTCGGGGAGGAGCTGGTGGATGCCTATCGCAGTTTTTACGCCGAGCACTGGAAGGAGGCTGCCCTCGTGATTGGGGTGGTCCTCGTCTGCTTCTTTGATCGCAAAAAGGGCTTCCTGCGGGAGTGGCAGCCCCGCATGGGTGGTTTTGTGATGTTCCTCGCCCTGGCGCTGGCGGTGACCTTCTTCGTCGAGCTCCGGCAGGCGAGCCGCTTTGTGATCGAGGGAACCCGAAATTTTTACGGCATGCTCAAAGTGGTGGAGTACAATGCCGATGATCCCTCGACCCACTACGATATCCTGCTTCATGGAGGCACGACGCACGGCCTGCAGTTTCGTGACCCCTTGCTGTCGATCCTCCCCACCACGTATTACGGGGAAACCAGCGGGGTGGGACGCGCGAGTCGCAATTTCACGGGGCCGGCCCAGCCGCGGCGGTATGGACTGGTGGGGCTCGGCACGGGCTCGCTGGCGACCTATGGCGAAGCGGGGGATCTGATGCGGATCTATGAGATCAACCCCGAGGTCGAGCGGCTGGCGCGCAGCCGTTTCCGCTACCTGGAACAGTCCGCGTCGACCGTGGAGGTTGTTCTCGGGGATGCCCGCCTATCACTGGAGCAAGAACTCATTGCTGGACAACGACATGAGTTCGACCTGTTGGCGCTCGATGCTTTCAGCAGCGATGCCATTCCGGTCCATCTGCTGACGCGTGAGGCGATGGCCCTTTATCTTGCTCACATGAAGGCGGACGGAGTCATCGCAGTCCACATCTCGAATCGCTACCTCGACCTTGAACCGGTGGTGGAGAACCTGGCGCGTCATTTCGGTTTGGGCTTTGCGATCATCAACGACGGCGAGCCGGAGAATTGGTGGGTGTATCGAACGACGTGGATCCTGTTGTCGCGCAATCAGGCGTTCCTGGACCAGGCGGCAATCACGGATTTCTCGTCTGCACCCCCGTCGCGGGAAAACGAGGTTGGGCTCTGGACGGATGAGCAGGCGAGTTTGTTCAAGGTGTTGCGCTAAGGCGGAGAAGTCGTTTCTTCGGCCGCAATGAACTTCCTCGTGACAACCATGGGCCGGCTGCGGGCCATCGGTTTTCTTGAAGGGCTCTCCTTCATTATCCTGCTCGGTGTGGCCATGCCGCTGAAGTATCTGGCGGGTCAGCCGGAGGCGGTCCGCGTGGTGGGCATGGCGCACGGTCTGCTCTTCCTGTTGTACCTTGCGGCGGCCGTGCAGGCGGCTTTCGAGTACAAGTGGACGTGGCGCCGCACCCTGCTGATTGCCGCGGCGAGTCTGGTTCCATTCGGCCCCTTCTACGTGGACGCCAAGTATTTACGCAATCAGTCGGCGCCGCGCTAATTTCGTGGTGCCGGGGTTTGTGAGTGAGTTGTGAACAACTCTCCCTTGTCAATCGACGAGGGCCCCCCATGCTCCGCGTTTCCTCCCGCAAAGCGGTCTGTCGAGCTTAGCTCCCTGCCGTTTATCGCCCGGCCCTCGTGGCCGGGCGTTTTCTTTGGCGGGGCAGGAAACCTCGGAAAACACAGGTTTAAGTCTTGTGTTCCGCTGAACGCAGCCGAGCATCCGACCCCTTTCGCCTGCTACTTCGTGCGTCTCTTGGTCGTCACCGACTAATAGACACCCGCCCGCGACCCCGGATCACCTCTGGGATGCGCGCAATCTGTGGTTTTCGCTAGAAAGTGCTTGCCGAGTTTTTGGTGCTTCCCCACTTTTCTCCTCTTTTCCCAAATTTCCATCCCTCACTTCGTATGCCGACCATCAACCAACTCGTGCGCAAGGGCCGCCGCCAGATCAAGGCGAAGTCAAAGTCGCCAGCTCTGTCCGGTAACCCGTTCCGCCGTGGTGTCTGCGTGCAGGTCATGACCCGCACGCCCAAGAAGCCGAACTCCGCCATCCGCAAGGTCGCCAAGGTTCGTCTGACCAATGGCAATGAGGTCATTTCCTACATCCCCGACGAGGGCCACAATCTCCAGGAGCACTCGATTGTGCTCGTGCGAGGCGGCCGCGTGAAGGATTTGCCCGGCGTTCGCTATCACATCGTGCGCGGCACGCTGGACGCCACCGGCGTCGAGAAGCGTCGTCGCAGCCGCTCCAAGTACGGCGTCAAGCGCCCGAAGGAAGCCAAGAAGTAACCGCCGCCCCAAGGAGAATTTAGACCATGTCACGCCGTCACAGAGCCGACAAACGCCAAGCCGAACC
>CAMAXB010000076.1 GCA_945862035.1 Opitutus sp. GAS368 | reverse complement strand
GTTGGGCGTGCCGATCCTGGCGTAGGCCTCGCCGCCCATGTCGACGATGTGCTTCACATGGCAGAGTGTCTCCACGTTGTTCACGATGGTCGGACACTGATAAAGACCCAAGACCGCGGGGAAGTAAGGCGGCTTGATGCGGGGATAGGCGCGCTTGCCCTCAAGCGATTCGATCAGGCCGGTTTCCTCGCCGCAGATGTAGGCGCCGGCGCCGCGGTGGATGAAGATGTCGCAGGAGTAGCTGGTGCCGAGAATGTTCGAGCCAACGAAGCCCTTGTCGCGGGCTTCCTGCAGCGCCTTCTCCAGAATCCGCGCGCCGTGGGGCATCTCGCCGCGGATGTAGATGTAGGCCTGCTTCACGTTGTTCGCGAAGCAGGAGATCATCGTGCCCTCGATCAGCTGGTGCGGATCCTGGTGCATGATGTACCGGTCCTTGAAGGTGCCAGGCTCGGATTCGTCGGCGTTGACGATGAGATAGATCGGCTTGCCGCTCTTGCGGTCAACCAGGCCCCACTTCACGCCGCAGGGGAAACCCGCGCCGCCGCGACCGCGCAGGCCGGACTTCTTGACCTCGTCGATCAGCTCCTCGGGCTTGCGGGTGACGGCCTTCTTCAGGACTTCGTAGCCGCCATTGCGCAGGTAACAGGCGATGTCGTTCGTGTAGCCGGGTTCATCAATGTGCTGAAAGATGATGCGGCGCTGGTCGGGAGCAGGCATGGCAGAATTTTCGATTTTCGAATTTTGATTCTCGATTTCCTCGTCAGCGGCGGGCGGCGGCCTCGACCTTGATCTGGGCGCTCAGGGCCTTGGCCTTGGCGACGTCGACCTTTTCATGGAGGTCGTCGTCAATCATCACGACCGGGGCGGTGCCGCAGCTCGCGAGGCACTCGACAAACTCGACCGTGACCTCGCCATCCGGCGAGACGTGGCCGGCGCCGGCGTGGGTGTTGAACTCCTTTTCGAAGGTCTCGCAGGTCTTGTACCCCCCGAGCAGGGCGCAGGAAAGCGTGCGGCAGACCCGGATGTGGCGGCGGCCGATCGGCTGGCGGCGGAACATCGGGTAGAAGGTGATGACCTCGTACACGTTGATTGGCGGCAGCTCGAGCTTCGCCGCGATCCACTCCAGGGCCTCGTCGGAAATGTAGCCGGCATCCTCCTGCACGAGATGCAGCAGCGGGAGCGTGGCGCTCCGCTTGACCGGATAGTGCGTAATGACATCGTCGATACGCTGGAGGGTTTCGGGCTTGAGATTCACGGAGGCGGGAAAAGGAGCTGGAAGCTAGGAGTTAGAATTCAGGAGGGAGCAGCCGGATTAGATTCTAGATTCTCGATTCTAAATTCTGGATTCTTCAAAAATCACCGGTCGCACTCGCCCATCACGAAGTCCAGCGAGCCGAGGATGGCCACGACGTCCGACATGAGGTTGCCTTGGCAGACCTTGGGGAGGATGGAGAGATTGCAGAAGGAGGGGCTGCGGATCTTCAGGCGCCAGGGCACGCCGCCACCCTTGCTGACGACGTAGAAGCCGAGGGCGCCCTTGGGATTCTCGGCCTCGAAGTAGACCTCGCCGGCCGGCATCTGCGGGCCTTCGGTCACGATCATGAAGTTGTTGATCAGCTCCTCCATCGAGGTAAGGACCTTTTCCTTGCGGGGGGCGAAGATGCGGACGGCGTCCTTCGCGTACCACTCGCCGCCCGGCAGCTTGGCGATGGCCTGGCGCACGATGCGGACCGCCTGCTTCATTTCCTCGCCGCGCACGAGATAGCGGTCGTAGGAATCGCCCTTGGTGCCGACGGGGACGTCGAAGTCGTACTGCTCGTAGCCGCTGTAGGGCTTGTCCTTGCGCAGATCGAGCGGGACGCCGGAGCCGCGCAGGTTGGGACCCGTCAGGCCGTAGCCGATGGCATCCTCCCGCGAGATCACGCCGACACCGACCGTGCGATCCATAAAGATCTTGTTGCGGGTCAGCATCTCGAGCATCTCGTCGAGAATCGGGAGGAACTGCTCGCAGAAGGCCTCGACCCGGCCGGTCCAGCCCTCGGGCAGGTCGCGGGCCACGCCGCCGATGCGGGTGTAGCTGGTGGTGAAGCGCGCGCCGGTCAGCTCCTCGAAGAGCTTGTAGAGCTTCTCGCGCTCGGTGAACTGGTAGAGGAACACCGTCCACGCGCCGGTATCCATGGCGAAGGCGCCGAGGCCGAGCAGATGGGAGGAGATGCGGGCCAGCTCGCTGATGATGACACGAATCGCCTGACCGCGCGGCGGGAGCTCAAGCTTGGCGAGCTTCTCGACGGCGATGGCGTAGGCGACATTGTTCGCAAGCGGCGCCAGATAGTCCAACCGGTCCGTGTAAGGCACGAACTGGTTGTAGGTCATGTTCTCGGCGATCTTCTCGTCGCCGCGGTGCAGGTAGCCAAGGACGGGGTCGCACTTCGTGACGATCTCGCCGTCGAGTTCGAGCTGCAGGCGCAGCACGCCGTGAGTCGACGGATGGGACGGACCCATCGCGAGCGACATCTTCTCGGTCTGAAACTCAGCCGGGGCGTTCGCCGCCGTCTTCGCGGCGTTGTCGGGAAAAGCAAATTCAGTGGCCATGGCTTGAGGGTCTTATTCGCGCTTCGCGCTGCGCTCGTTCCAGCTCTCGTCCTTGGCGCGCGGCTCGGCCTCGGTCAGGTTCATCTCGCCGGACGAGGCGACAAAGGGTCCGCCCATCATCGGCGCCGGCAGCACCGCCGCGCCGGTTTCCTCGGCGACCTCGATGTCGGGCAACGCCGTCTCGATTCCCGCAAGGGGGAAATCCTTACGCAACGGGTGGTAGGGATAGCCGTCCCACATCAGAATGCGCCGGAGGTCCGGGTGGTCCGTGAAGGTGATCCCCATCAGGTCGTAGGTCTCGCGCTCGTGCCAGTCGGCCGCGGGCCAGAGACCGGTCACGGTCGCCATCGCGGGCTCGGCATCATTCGCGCAATCCGCCGCCACGCGCAGGTAGGTGTGACCGCTCGTCGAGAGCAGGTGCCAGACCACGGTGAAGCGGGGCGATGCGTTCTCCGCCCAATCGACCGCGGTCACGTCAACCAGCAGGTCGTAGGCGAATTCGTCGCGCAGGTACTTGAGCGCCGCGACGGCGTCCGCGGCCGCCACATTGACGGCGACATGGTCGCCGCTGGGACGCGGGGTGACCGATGGGAATTTGGCCTGGAGGGCGGCGGTGACGTCGACGGGCGCGGTCATTGCAAAGGGAGGCGGGTTCAGGCGGTGAGGCGCTTGGCCGAGGGCTCGCGCTTCATCTTGTCCTGCAACTTGATCAAGGCATCGAGGACGGCCTCCGGACGGGGCGGACAGCCGCTGATGTACACGTCGACCGGGAGGATCCGGTCCACGCCCTGCAGCGTGGCATAGCTCCGGTACATGCCGCCCGAGCTCGCGCAAGCGCCCATGGCGATGACCCACTTGGGCTCGGCCATTTGATCGTAAATGCGGCGGACGTGGGGGGCCATCTTGTACGTCACAGTCCCGGCCACGATCATGCAGTCGGCCTGGCGCGGGGAAAAGCGCATGACCTCCGCGCCAAAGCGCGCGATATCGAAGCGGGCGCCGCCGACCGCCATGAGCTCAATGCCGCAGCAGGCGAGACCCATTGGCATCGGCCAGATGGAGTTGGAGCGGATCCAGTTGATCACCGCGTCGACGCGGGAGACGATCACTTCACCCTCAATCTTGCTGTTGTAGGCGAGTTCGGTGTTGGGGGAGACCATGGCGTCAGGAATAGGGAGGGAGGAAAGAGTCCGTGAAAATGTAATGGTTGGGAAGGGCCTCCCTGCGCGCAAGTCGCTTTTGGCGAAATCGCGGAAACATCCGTCATCACCTTCATCGGCGCTTCCCGGCGGGCGACGGCGAGTTGATCAAACGTTTCCCCTCATTTCCCTGCGCTGATCGCAAGCAAATGGATCGACATCGAATCAGGACCTGCGCCAATTTTCAGCACCCACCCCACGGCCCGGTTTGTTTCGTTTCGTTTCCCCTGGTCGTAAGCGGCTCACCCGCTCCCCTCGTCCCCTCCCCCCGATGAAGCTTCTCCGCACCCTCCTCGTCGCCGCGCTTGCCACCGCCCTGCCCATCGCCGCAACCGCGGCGGAAACCACACTTGAACTCAAGGGCCGGGAAGGACCCGGCCAGGGGCGCAAGATCGTCCTCATCTCGGGCGATGAGGAGTACCGCTCCGAGGAGGCGCTGCCCATGCTCGCCAAAATCCTGAGCCAGCGCCACGGCTTCGATTGCACCGTGCTCTTCGCGATCGATCCCGCCACCGGCCTGATCGATCCCAATCTCCAGACCAACATCCCGGGTCTCGAGGCGCTCGCCGACGCCGATCTGCTCATCATTTCCACCCGCTTCCGGCGCCTCCCGCCCGAACAATTGCGCTTTATCGCTGACTATCTGCAGAAAGGACGCCCCGTCATCGGCCTGCGCACCGCCACTCATGCCTTCACCGGCGATGCCGTGACGGACGGGATTGTCTGGAAAGACTTCGGGCTCAACGTGCTCGGTGAGACTTGGATCAATCACCACGGCCGCCACCTGGTCGAGGGGACCCGGGGCGTGATCGAGGCCGCCAATGCCCAACACCCCATCCTACGGGGTGTCCGCGACGTCTTTGGACCGAGCGATGTCTACGGCATCAGGAACCTCGGCGCCGACGCGACCATCCTTTTGCGCGGCCAGGTCACCACGAATCTCAACGCCGACTCCCCCGCCGTGGCCGGTCCCAAGAACGACCCGATGATGCCGCTGGCGTGGATCCGGGGCTACCAGGTTCCGAACGGCCAATCGGGCCAGGCGTTCTGCACCACCATGGGCGCCTCGGTCGACTTGCTCAGCGCGGATCTGCGCCGCCTGGTCGTCAACGCGGCCCTTCACCTGGTCGGTGCCTCGGTGCCGCCGGTCGCCAATGTGGACTACGTCGATCCGTTCCAACCGACCTTCTATGGTTTTGTCCGGGATCCCGCGGCGTTTCCAGCACGCGCCCTGCGGCCGGCGGACTTCGACCTGGGCCGGACCACCGCGCCGCTTTCCTTCGTCAAGGCGCCGGAGGGCTACCTCAGCCCCGCCGCGCGCTGAAGACATTCCCCACCGGGCTCGCATCCTTTCTTCCTCTAGCGCTAACGATTATGAACCCCATCGGCTTCAATCTCCTCGCCTGGTCCGGCACCGTTTCGGACGACCTTTTCCCCGTGATCGACCGCCTCAAGTCCATTGGCTATGACGGCGTCGAGTTCTTCATGGCGAGCCAAGATGAGCAGGCCTACCGCCGCCTCGGGCGCCACCTTCATAGTCTGGGCATGGCCGCCACCGCCGTGCTGGGGGTCGGTCCGGACGAAAATCCCGTGTCCCCCGACGCGGCGGTCCGTCAGCGCGCCGTCGATCGCATCAAGCAGGCCATCGACCACGCCGCCGCCGCCGGGGCGACCGTGCTCTGCGGTCCGTACCACTCCGCCTTCGCCACCTTCACGCGCGCCGAGCCCACGGCGGACGAGTACCAACGCAGCGCCGAGGTGCTCGCAGCCGTCGGCGATCATGCCGCCCAAGCCAAGGTGGTCCTCGCCGTCGAGGCGCTCAACCGCTTCGAGTGCTACCTCTGCAACACCATGACGCAGCTGCGCAAGCTGGTCGATCAGGTCGGGCACCCGCAGGTCCGCGCCATGTTCGATACGCATCACGCCAACATCGAGGAGAAGACGTTCGCCGGCGCCATCCGCACGATCAGCCCGGTCCTCGCCCACGTGCACATCAGCGAGAACGACCGCGGAACGCCCGGCGCGGGCCATGTGAAATGGGACGAGGTCTTCGCCACCCTCCACGCCACGCACTATAAAGGCTGGCTGACGATCGAGGCCTTCACCCGGGCCGACCCCGGCTTCGCCAACGCGATCAACGTCTGGCGCAATTTCTCCGAGACTTGGGACATCGCCGAGTCCGGCCATCGTTTCATCCGCCAGCACCTCGCCGCCGCCAGCGCGACGGCCAAGGCCTGACCCGGCCCCTCCTTTCCCGAACACGCCCCTGCCCCATGCGCTCCTTCCTTCGCAACCCAGCGTTCCTCTCCTTGGTTGCCGCCGTCGTCGCGACGCTCGGATCCGCCCCCGCCCGCGCCGCCTCCACCCCGCTCGCGCCTCCGGCCGAGGGCGAGCACATCGCGCTGATCGGCAACGCGCTCGCCGAGCGCATGCAGTACTACGGCTATTTCGAGACGCTGCTCCACCAGCGCTTTCCGGACAAGAAGCTGACCGTGCGCAATCTCGGGCACTCGGGCGACACGCCCGCCTACCGGCCCCGCGCGGGCCGGCCCGATCCGTGGGCCTTCCCCGGCGCGCAGGAGTTCCGGCCGGAATTCGCGATGCACTGGGGCGTCGGCCACCTGCCGAGCCCGGACGAATGGCTGCAGACGGCCAAGGCCGACACGGTGATCGCCTTCTTCGGCTTCAATGAATCCTTCGACGGTCCGGCCGGCGTCGAACGCTTCGCCGCCGAGGTCGCCGCCTTTGTCGATCACACCCGGACGCAGTCCTACAATGGCCGCAGCGCCCCCCAGCTCGTGCTGGTCTCGCCCATTGCCTTTGAGGATCTTTCGGCCACGCGCGATCTGCCGGACGGCAAGAAGGAGAACGCCCATCTTGCGCTCTACACCGAGGCCATCCGCAGGGTCGCCGCGGCCAAGAACGTCCCCTTCATCGATCTCTTTACTCCGAGCCAGGCCTGGTACGCGGCCGATGCGATGCCGCTCACCATCAATGGCGCGCACCTCAACGAGGCCGGCGACCGCCGGATCGGCGCAGAGCTGTTGGACCGGCTCTACGGCTCCGGCGTGGCCGTCTCCCGCAGCGATCCCGAACGGCTCCGCGCGCTGATCTACGAGAAGAACTGGTTTTGGCTGAATGACTACCGGATGCTCAACGGCGTCCATTCCCACGGGCGGCGCTACAAGCCGTTCGGCGACTTCAACTACCCGCAGGAGATCGAGAAAATCCGCGAGATGACGGTGCTGCGTGACGCCCAGGTCTGGGCCCAGGCGAGCCGCGGCGAAAGCCAGGGCGTGGTGGACGACTCCGTCACCCGCAAACTCGATCCCGTCACCACCAACTACAACCGGCCGATCACGTATCTCTCGGGCGAGGACGCCAAGAGCCTGATGACCCTGCCGGAGGGTTACCGCATCAATCTCTTCGCCGCCGAGACGGAGTTCCCTGAGCTCAAGGATCCGGTCCAGATGACCTTCGACAACAAGGGCCGCCTCTGGGTCGCGGTCATGCCGTCCTACCCGCACTACAAGCCGGGCGATCCGATGCCCGACGACAAGATCATCATCCTCGAGGACACCGACCACGACGGCCGGGCCGACAAGCAGACGGTGTTCGCGAGCGGCCTGCACCTACCCATCGGCTTCGAACTCACGCCCGAGGGCGTGTACGTCACCCAGCAGCCCAATCTCATCCTGCTGCAGGATCTCGATGGCGATGACCGTGCGGACCGCCAGGAGGTCATCATGCACGGGTTCGACTCCCACGACACCCACCACGCGATCAGCGCGTTCACCTCGGATCCCCGGGGCGCGCTCTACCTGCTCGAGGGGCGCTTCCTCCACTCGCAGGTCGAGACCCCCTACGGCTGCATCCGCGCCAACGACGGCGGCGTGTTCCGCTTCGATCCCAAGAGCTGGCGCCTGGTGCGCTACAGTCAGTACGACTACAACAATCCCTGGGGCATCTCGTTCGACGACTGGGGGCAGGACTTCATTTCCGATGCCTCCTCGGGCAATAATTTCTGGATGCTGCCCCTCTCGCTGCAGCTTCCCTTCGGCATCGAGTACCCGGAGGAAACGATGTTCACCGAGCACCGCGTGCGCCCGACCTCCGGCACCGAATTCGTCTCCAGCCGCCACTTTCCCGACGAGGTGCAGGGCGATTTCCTGGTCAACAACTCGATCGGCTTTCTCGGCACCAAGCAGCACCAGATGCGCGATGATGGCTCGGGCTTCCGCGGCGACTACCGCTTTGATCTGCTGAAATCCTCCGATCCGAATTTCCGTCCGGTGGACCTTGAGTTCGCGCCGGACGGCTCGCTCCTCATCCTCGACTGGCACAACGCGCTGATCGGGCACATGCAGCACTCCGCGCGCGACCCGAACCGCGACCATGAGCGCGGGCGCATCTATCGCATCACCTATCCCGCGCGGCCCCTGGTGGCCCGGGCCGAGGTGGACGGCGCGGCTCTCACCACCCTGCTCGATAATCTCAAGCTCCCGGAATATCGCAGCCGCTACCGCACGCAGCGCGAACTGCGCGGCCGGCCGACGGCGGAGGTTCTGCCCGCGGTGAAGGCGTGGGTCGCGCGGCTCGACCCGGCGGATCCGAACCACGAGCGGCATCTACTTGAGGCCCTGTGGGTCACCTGGGCCCACGAGCGGATCGATGCCGAGCTGCTCGTGCGCTGCCTGACCGGCAACGCGCCCCAGCTCCGCGCGGCCGCGGCCCGCGTGGTGCGGCACGAGTTCCGCAAGCTCCCCAACCACGCGGCACTCTTGCGCCGCGCGGCGGCGGATCCGCATCCCCGCGTGCGCTTGGAGGCCGTGGTCGCGGCCTCGTGGGTGGGCGGCGAGGACGGCGCCTCCGTCGTGCTCGAGGCCCTGCGGCACCCGGTCGACTCCTGGATGAAGAATGCGGTGCTCTACACGATGGTCCCCCTGCAGGAGCAGGCCCGCGGCCTCGCGCAGGCCGGTCGCTTCACCCTCGCGGAGATTCCTGCCGCCCAGAAGCTCCTCGCGGAGAAACTCGAGTTCGGAAAGCTTGGGGCGGAGGATCCCCATGCGATTCCCAAGGGCATCTTCAACCGCCTCGGGGAGACCGGCAGCAAGCTGTGGGCGACCGGCCGCGAGGTGTATTCACGGGATGGACACTGCGCGACCTGCCACCAGGCCAAGGGCGAGGGCGTCGAGGGCATCTATCCCCCGCTCGCCAAATCGGAATGGGTCACGGGCGACCCGGAACGTCTGGTGAAGATCATTCTCCACGGCCTCACCGGCGAGATCACGGTCAATGGCAAGGTGTACACCGCCGAGCTCACGCCACCCATGCCCGGTTTCGGCGGGATGCTCTCCGATGAGGAGATCGCCGGCGTGGCGACGTACGTCCGCCAGAGCTTTACCCACAACGCCAGCGTGATCACCCCCGCCACGGTCAAGGGGATCCGCGAGGCGACCGCAGCGCAGGCCACCTACTACCGCGCGGCGGACCTGCAGACACCCGCGCCTCCGGCCAAGGCACCCTGAACGAGAGAGCCCGGACCGGCCAGGCTGAGCCCGTTCCGGCGCAAGCACGGGAACGCGCGCGGGCCGAGCGGTCAACGCGCGCGGCGAAGCCGATAACGGGTCGATCCCCGGGGTCAGCGACCCCGGCTACAACGGAGCGGGGCCTGCTGGGCGGTCGGTCTGCGAGAAATCGGTGCCCTCCCAGCGCGCCACGACGACGGGGGCCACGCTGTGGCTCACCACGTTGACGCTGGTGCGGATCGGATCGATCAGGGCGTCGATGCCCAGTAGCACGGCCAGACCCTCAAGCGGCAGGCCGAAATTCTGGAAGAGCGCGGCCAGCACGACAAAATTGGCGCGCGGGATGCCGGCCACCCCCTTGCTCGTGACCTTGAGCGTGAGGAGAATGAAGAGCTGCTGCTCGAACGAGAGAGCGACGCCCGCGGCCTGCGCCACGAAGAGGGTCGCAAGCCCGAGGAAGATCGTGCTGCCATTGAGGTTCAGGCTGATGCTGAGCGGGGCGACGACCCCCATGATGCGCCGTGGCACGCCGAAGCGCTCAATCTGCTCGAGGGTTTGCGGGAGCGCCGCCGCGCTGGACGTGGTCGCAAAGGCCACGAGGAACGGCTCGCGCACCGCCCGGATGAACGGGCGCAGCGGCACACGGAAGAGCACCAGCGCACCGCCCAGAATCACCACGAGGAAGAAGACCTGGGCGAACCAGGCGGAGAGGAATAGCTTGAGCAGTCCAAGCAGGACATTCACGCCACCGCCGGCGACCGTCGAGGCCATCGCGGCCAGCACGGCCGGTGGCGCGAGGTACATGATGAAGTGGGTGAAGCGGAACGCGACCTCCGCCAGTGAATCAGCGAAGGCCACCACCGGTTTCGCCCTCTCGCCGAGCGAAAGGCAGGCCGCACCGAAAATCGTGCAGAACACGACCATCTGCAGCACATCGCCCCGCGCCATCGCGTCGATCAGGCTGGTCGGGACCGCGTTGATCAGGACTGAGCTGAACGTGACGGCGGCGGCCGCCGGCACGGGCTGGGAGGCGAGATTCACGCCAATCCCCGGTTGAAAGACGACCGCGACAAACCAGCCGAGCAGCAGGGCGATCGTGGAGAAGACCTCGAAGCAGACGATGGACTTCCAGCCCAGCCGGCCGAGGTCCTTCATCGAACCCGCGGAGCCGATCGCGCGGACGAGCACCCCGAAGAGCACCGGCGCAATGATCGCGCGGATCAGCCGGAGGAACACATCGCTGATCACCTTCAGGCTGGTCGAGAATTCCGGCGCCAAAAAGCCCAAGGGGATGCCGGCGAGGACCGCGAGCAGCATCCACTGAACCAGCGATATCCGGCGCCAAAACGGAGGAACAGTTCCAAGCGCGGGGTCCATGCGTGAGATCAGCAAGTAGATGGCAGGCAAACCCCCCGCGAGCCCAAAGTGGCCCACCCAAGGAGGATGGGTCACATCGACGATCATGCAGGGACCGGCGCAAATTGCCGTTGACCGTCATGGCCCCCATGGCCTTAGCTGTCCACCTTTCGCCCGTCGCCGGGCCTCGGTTCACCGAGGCGCGGAGACTCACTGGAGAGGTGGCAGAGTGGTCGAATGCGCTCGCTTGGAAAGCGTGTGTAGGGAAACCTACCGAGGGTTCGAATCCCTCCCTCTCCGCCATTTTTTGCCCGAGGAGCTTCGGATGGCACGGCCAACCGAGTGCGGCGGGGGTGACCCAGCCGGAGGGATGAGGACCCGGACGGGTTCGACGGAGTCCCGCAACCGCGGGACGTAGACGGGGCCCTGAGCTGCTCAGGGAGTGCGCAGCACGGCCGCCCTTGCGGCACCACTCTCTCA
>CAMAXB010000075.1 GCA_945862035.1 Opitutus sp. GAS368 | reverse complement strand
CGAGATCATGGTCACTACGACCTGGATCGCCTCCCTGATTCGCGAGAACAAGACCTTCCGGAGCAGCGCGGAGTGGCAGACCAGCGCGGCGCTGCGTATTATACTGATGGATACGAAGCTGCTAAGCCTGGTGAGCCGCGAACGCGTCTCGCCCGACGAGGCCGTTGAAAAGGCGCAGGATCCGATCGCGATGCGCGAGAAGCTCCTCGGCATGGGCAGCAAGCTCCGCGATCTGTAGTCTGGCTGTCGCCGGGCGCGCTGAGCCCGGGTTTGGGCGCGGACTTCGGATCGTGGTCAGCGACCCCGGCGACAGGAGGCCCTGCGGCCCCAGTCGCGTCTACAGGAATTTAGGGGCTCTCGGCTGTTTACGCGGGTGAGCCGATCAAGCGGACTGAGTTGGCCCGCACGACTGCCCCCTTCTCAAGGGGCGTTGAACTGGGCAATCTCATGTTTGAACCGCACGCGGCGACCGTTCTGGCCCTGCTCGAAGTCCGGCAGCTTTCCGCTGCGGTGGCACCCGATCCTCGCAACCCGGCGGGCTTGGCGTGGACGGGTGGTAGTGCGGAGGCGGAGCGCAACCACGTGCTGCAGGCGATTGCCGAGCACCTGACGCTGACGTGGGTGCGCGATCTGCCGCCGCAGGTCAGTGCCGGGGTGGTCGCGTTGCTGGATCCGGCGCTGGCGCGTGACCTTGGGATCATGCCAATCGCGGTGACGGCCGATGGCGGCGTCGAGGTGGCCGTGGTCAACCCCTTCGACCAGCGGATCCCGCGGGAGGTGGCGGGAGCCTTCGGACGCCCCGTAATCTGCCGGGTGGCGGACCCGCCGCGGGTGCTTTCCCTGATTCGGCGGCACTACGGCAGCGAGGGTGACCGGGTAGGCCCGGGTGTGAACGTGGCCGTCGAAGAGGCGCGGGACAGCGCGGTACCGGCTCCGGTGGTGCGAGCGGTGGACGACCTGCTGGGGGTGGCGGTCCGGGAGCGGGCGTCGGATCTGCACCTTGAGGTCTTTGACGGGGCTTTTCAGGTGCGCATGCGGGTGGACGGTGCCTTCGTGCGCCTTGAGGAACCGGCTCTGGCTCTGGCTGGCCCGATGATCTCGCGGGTCAAGGTGCTGGCGGGACTCGACAGCGCGGAGCGGCGTCGGCCGCAGGACGGGCGAATCCGCGTCCTGAGTGCGGGGCGCCCGGTGGATTTGCGCGTATCGACGTTGCCGACCCATGGCGGCGAGTCGGTCGTGGTGCGGGTTTTGGATGCGCCGGTTCAGGGCCGCCGCCTGGCGGACCTCGGGCTGTCTCCGGCGGCCTTGGCGGGGATCGAGCGGGTGCTGGCACGACCGCAGGGTTTGCTCGCGGTGACCGGGCCGACCGGCTCGGGCAAGACGACCACGCTCTACGGTGTGCTCGACCGTTTGAATACACCGGAGCGGAAGTTGATCACGGTCGAGGATCCGGTGGAGTACGAGGTGGAAGGGATCACGCAGATCGCACTCGCGCCGGCCGTGGGACTTACGTTTGCCGCGGCGGTGCGGGCCTTTCTCCGGCATGATCCGGATGTGATCATGGTCGGTGAGATCCGCGATGAAGCGACGGCGCGGGTCGCGGTGCAGGCGGCGCTCACCGGGCACCTGGTCCTGACCACGCTGCATGCGGGCGACACGGTGGGGGTGATTGCGCGGTTGTTGGACATGGGGATTGAGCCCTATCTGATTGCGGCGGCCCTGCAGGGCGTCGTGGCCCAGCGTCTGGTGCCGAGAATCTGCGCGCAGTGCCGGGAGCCGGTTGCGGCGGAGTCGGGGGCGCGGGTAGGCGAGAGGCTCGACTCGCTGGCGATGCGCTATCGCGGGCGCGGCTGCGCGCACTGCGAACAGCGCGGTTCCCGGGGCCGGGTTGGAATCTACGAGTGGATGGAGGTGGATGATGCGTTGAGGGAGGCCATCTCCGCCCAGCGGCCACCGTCGGAGCTTCGGGCAGCGGCGCGAGCCGCCGGCCTGTCAGCGCTGGAGGACGATGCGGCCCGGTTGGTGCGCCTCGGACAGGCCACGTTGCAGGATGTGCAACGTGTCCGGTGAAAGGCGAAAGTCATGCCGATCTTTCGTTACCGCGCCATCGAAGACTCGTCCGGTCGCGAACGTTCCGGCGAGGTTGAGGCTCCCCAGCGGGAGCAGGCGATCCTCAAGCTGAGGGCGCGGCGACTGCACCCGTTTGAAGTGGAGCCGGCGCGGGCGGGAGGTCGCTGGACGGCCCGCTGGTCAGGCGCGCGTTGGCTGCGTCCGGCCTGGCGTCGGGAGCGGCTGCACTTTACCCGGCAGGCGGCAGCGCTCCTACGCGCGGGGGTGCCGCTGATCACGGCGTTGGAACTGATGGCACGCCAGGATCACGCATCCGGCTGGCGTGAGCTCCTGAGTCGCTTGGCGGAGTCGTTGCGGAACGGGCGGTCCTTCTCAACGGCGCTCGGCGAGGAGGCGGGCGTATTTGATCAGCGGGATGTGAGCATGATCAGGGCGGGTGAGGTCGCGGGTCGGCTGGACCAATGTCTGGACCGGCTGGCGGCGCTGCAGGAAAAGGCGGAGAAGCTGCAGCGGCGTGTCCAGGCGGCGACGCTGTATCCGGCCGTGGTCACCGTGGTGGCGGTGGGTATCATGGTGGCGCTGATGGTCTTCGTGATTCCGCGCTTTGAAGCGGTGTTTGCGGGGCTGTTGCAGGGGCAGTCGTTGCCGGCGCTGACGCGGGCGGTGATCGGGGTGGCACGCTTCTTCCAGGATCACGGCGGCGCGGTGGCGGTGGCTGCTGGCGGGCTGGCGATGGCCGCGAACCTCGCGCGGCGGACCCCGCGCGGACGCTTGGGCTGGGACTGTGCACTGCTGGGGTTGCCGGTGGTGGGCGATTTATGTCTCAAGGCGGCCATCGCGCGATTTGCGCGTACGCTCGGCGCGCTCCTGTCGGCCGGGGTACCGATTCTCAGCGCCCTGGACATTGCGCAGGCCGCCACGGGCAACCAACGGGTTGCGGCGGTGCTGCGCAAGGCGCGCGACCGGGTGGAAGCCGGCGAGCCGCTGTCGGCGCCGCTGCTGGCGGCGGGACTGTTTCCGCCGCTGATGACCGGCTTGATTCAAGTGGGGGAGGAGACCGGGGGGCTGCCCGAGATGCTTGACCACGTTGCCGACGCCTACGACACGGAGGTTGATCGCGCGGCCGATACGTTCACGGCCTTGCTTGAGCCGGCGCTGATCGTGGGGATGGCGGGAGCAGTCGGGACGGTGGTGGCGGCCCTCTTTCTGCCCATCGTCAAAGTGATCCAGACAATGGGTTGAGGGAAACCCCTTTCACGTGTGACTTGCGTGTGCGCGCCGCCATTACCCTCGGCGCTGAGATCAGGGCCGTCCGCGTTCCGATTCATCCGCGTACGGCTGGATGAACGACGTGCTCTGAACGCTGTGGGACAGCGGCGGAATTTTCCAGCGGGCGCGGTAATTTTTCGGCGGGGGATCCCGGCGATGGATCCTCCCTCGTGGATCCCGGGCGCGGGCAGATCGAGGGGGGAGAAGGCGACGGAGGCTCGCGGGTGCTGGCGACGATCGGATCCGGAACGTTTTTGGTGAGATGACGGTGCGGATGACGCCCCCGCTCCGCGACCGCGACCGCCGGGTTGGCGACCGGAACGATCTTCCTCGGCCGCGACGAACTGCTCCGCCTGCTGCACCAGCAGCCCGAGCCTGCGCTGGACCTGATCCGCGATTTCTCGGGCCGCCTGCAGGCGTTGAGCCGGCGTAATCTTGACGACAGCCTGCAGGCGGAGCGACCCACGACGGTCGATCGACTGGCGCGATCCACCGTGCACGACTTCAAGAATCCGCTGGCGATCATCTCGCTCGCGGCCGAACCAGCCGGCCGACGGGGGGGCTCGATCGACTGGCGGCGGCGGGTGCAGGACACGATTCTCAAGCAGGTCGAGCGCATGAATTCGATGCCGCATGAACTCATTGCGTATACCCGCACGGGCCACCAGGAATTCGTGCCGACGCGCCTCCTGTAACCCGAGTTCGTCGGCGACATCGCGACCGATCTGCGGCGGAAGCCCGAGGAGCTCAAGGTGGAGCTGGTCCGAGGATCATGGCGGCCGGATCTGGGCGCGCAGCGCACCCAAATAGGGATCGACCTTCGGGTTCTCGCTCCCGCTCCGTCGCAAGTCCGCCTGATCGGCCTCCGTCCACGCCGGGTCAGGTCTCCTTCGTCCGTGCCGTTCAATTCGGACTTGGATCACTACGAAATACACAAAAGTAGGAACTGACCCGTCGGTTCGAAAAATTTCGTGTGTTTCGTGGTGAAAAAAATCCGAATCCGCATCCGCGCCGATTCGCGTGATTCGCGGGCGATCTCAAGCCCGACGCGGCACGACTCAGCGCTGGTAGCGGAAACCGATCAGAACCAACCGCGGCGTGCCGAAATTGACCAGACCATCGGCGGAACGTCCGGTTTCGATTCGCTCATTGGTCAGGTTCTCGGCGGAAAGGTGCAGGCTCAGCGCGGGCGTGGCGCGGTACTCGAGGGAGAGATCGGCCACGGTGACGGCCGCTAGGGTGAGCGTGTTGAGGTCGTCCTCGAATTGCTCGCCGATCCAGCGGACCCGTGCGTTGGCCGTGAATGCGGTCGTGGCGCGCCAGACAACTCCCGCGAGGGCGGTGTGTTCGGGCGCTTGGGCGAAGCGGCGACCGACCAGCCCAGGCGCGACTGGCGCACGGCTGATCTCACTGTCGCTCCAAAGGTACTGGGCGGTGAACGCCCAGGCGGGAACCGGGCTCCAGCGTCCGCCAAGCGAGAGACCGTCGCTGCGGGAGCGGGCCACATTCAGGCGCCGCCGCCCTTCGCCTCCGGCGGGCACAAAACCGATGCCGGGCAGGGTGATCGGACCGCGGGCGAGGGTCACATTTGCGACCGCGTCCTCGAGCCGGGTCTGAAAGACGGATCCCTCGAGCGTGAGGGTACCCGCGACGAAACGCGCGCCGAGCTCGCCGCTGGTCGCCTGTTCGGTCGCGAGCGCCTGATTGGAATCGGTGATGACATTGCCGACGCGGAAGGGTCGGTAGAGTTCGTTGAGCGTGGGCCGACGGAACGACTGTTGGGCCGAAGCGGTCAGGCTCAGGCGCTCGCTCGCCTGCCAGACCAGGCCTCCGCCGGGGCTCCACGCTTCGCCGTCGCTGTCCGCGTAGCGCTCGTCGGCCACGATCGCGCCATTCAACGAGTCGCGGCGGTGTCCGTTGCGCTCGCGCCAGGCGTCGAGCCGCAGCCCCGCCGTTGCGCGCAGGGCTGGGAGCAGGGCGCGGCTGTGCAGCACGAACACCCCGGCGTTCGCCTGGCGCCCGCCCGCCGAGCGTTGGCGCGTGAAGGCGCCGGCGACCAAGGCGGAAGCCTCGCGGGTTTCGCCGTGAACCCAGCGTCCGTCGATTCCGGCGGTGGTCTTCGCGTCCGCTTCGCCCGACCAGGTGGCGGTCCAGGCGGCACCCGCCGCGGTGGCGGGCACGTCGAACTGATCGCTTGACGGCGTTTCCGCGGTCCGGGTGGCGTTGACTGCGCTGAAAGTGCTGGCGAAGGCCTGATTCTGGACGTAGCCCTGCGCGGACCAGGCGAAGCCCGGCGTAGCGGTGGAGGTGAACTCCGCGGACAGGGCCTGCTCGCGGGTGGAGTTCGCTTGGTACGGCGTGCCATTGCCGCGCGATTCCTCGAAGGAGCGCGCCGCCACGGTCAGTGCGCGGGTCGTTCCGACGGGCTGGCGCCAGCGGACCGCGGCCCAGCGCGATTCGCTGGTGGCCGGCACGTCGATGGAGCCACGCCGCTCGGGCGCGACCGTCGAGAAACCGTCGGTTGAGGTGGAGCGCGCGAGCAGTTGCACCGCGCCCGAGCCGGCGGCCTGATTCAGCTGCGCCTCCGCCTTGTACGTGCCGAGACTTCCGCCGAAGACGGACCAGCGCGCGCGCGCCGGCGACGGTTGTTCGGACAGGAGCTGCACCACGCCGCCGAGTGCGGCGTTGCCCCAAGCACTGGCGCCGCCGCCCGGCACAATCTCGACGGCGGCGAGGGAATCGACCGGAACCTTGCTCCAGGTGACCCAGCCGCCGAAAGGATCATTGAGCGGCACGCCGTCGAGCAGCACAAGGGAACGGCTCGCGCCGCTCGGACCGATGCCGCGGAGCGAGACGCCCTGCGCGGTGGGATTGGCCACAAGGCTGTCCGTGCGTCGGAACAGGCTGAAGCCGGCCACGCCGCGGAGGGCGCCATCGAGCGTGACCGCGGCGCTGCTCCGGATCGCATCGCCCGAGACCACGACGTGGGCAAAGGGGATGCTCTCGGCGGACTCGCCGGTGCGGGCGGACGTCACGAAGACCGGGTCCAGCGACAGCGGCTGGGCCTGGAGGCCGGCGGACGCGGCCAGCAAGAGGCCGAAGCAGGTGCGGAGGAATCGCATGCAGACGAGGGAACGAGGGTTCGCGCGGTAGGCAAGCCGCCGCCGTGTTCCCTCCGCATTCATCTCGCGGCCGCCAGCGCGGCGCGATGCCTCACTCGTTGACCGGACGGGTCAGCAGCTGGGTATTCAGGCCCGGGAGACGCTCGGAGAACTCGTCGCCCTCGTTAGCCTGGCGGAGGGCGCGCTGGACCATGCCCATCTTGGCGTCGAGATTGTCGATCATCGAGACGAAGACCCCCTCGGGTGTGGCGGCGTAGACCGCGGCGCCCCATTCGGGTTCGCCCTGATGGCTGAGGATGATGTGTTCGAGTCGCTCCAGACGGCCGGCGTCGAGCCTGGCCTTGATGCCGTGCTTGCGGGCGAGTTGATAGCCGAGGACGACGTGGCCCTGCAGAATGCCCTTGCGGCTGCGCCGCGTGGTCAGCGTGCCCTCGTACTCGATGACCTTGCCCGTATCGTGCAGCAGAATACCTGCGAGCACCAGGCTGGGGTCGACTTCCGGATAGAGGGGCAGCAGGGCTTTGGCTGCGCGGGCCATGCGCACGGTGTGCTCGAGCAGCCCGTGACGGTAGGCGTGGTGCATCGCGATGGCGGCAGGTGAAACGCGGAAGGCCTCGCCGATTTCCTCAAATACGCCGCGGGTGGTCAGGCGGAGCTCGTCATGGGCGATCCCATCGACGAGGGCGTTGAACTCCGTCCAGAGGGCCACGGGATCGAGCGGGGTGATCTCGACGAGATTCTCGAGCATGCCCGGCTCGGCGAGGGCGGCCTCGTCGAGGGCCTCCAATTTGCCAATCCGCGGCGACAGCCGGCCCTGATAGAACTCCACCTTGCCCTCGAGCCGGAGGGCGGAACCCTCGGGTAGGGCCTTGAGCAGGTCGAACTGGGGGTGGTCGGCAAAGAGGGTTGCGGTGAAGCTGCCGGTACGATCGCCGAATTCGACCGAGAGAAACGGGTTTCCATTCGACGCCGTCTTGGTCGTCAGCCGGCGCACCAGCAGCAAGGCCACGAAGGGCCGTGCACTGTCGAGGGTCTTGTGATCACGAACCGCGATCGGGGCGGGGGCGTCAGGCATGGTCTTTCACGAGTTGAGTGTAGGTCTTGAAGAACGGGTGCCGCGCATCGCGCAGCAGCGCGTAGAACACGGTTTCGGAGGGCAGCACATGCACGCCCGCGCGAATGAGCGCGTCCTGGGCGACCGCAGCGTCCTCCGGGCGGCGGGCGGAGAGGGCGTCGCTGAGGAGGGTGACCTGCAGCTGCTGGTCGAGCGCATCGAGGGCGGTCTGGTAGACGCAGACCGGTGTCTCGAGCCCGCAGAGGATCAGGTGATCGAGGCCGAGGCCGAGGATGGCGTCGCGAATGCCGTCGTCGGCCAGCGCGGAGAAAGTGGTTTTGCCGTACTGCGGGGCGCCCGGGGTCCGCGCGAGCAGCTCCGGCATGGTGGGACCGAGTTTCTGCGGTACCTGCTCGGTGTAGGCGACGGGGATGCCGAGCCCGTGGGCGGCCGAGACGGCGAATTGACAGCGCCGCAGCACGCGCGCGCCGTCGGGCATGACGCCAAGGAAGGGCGCCTGCAGGTCCAGGCAGAGCAGGAGAACGCCGCTGATCGGGGGAGGGGTGGCCATGGCAGGACGCGCGCCGGGCGCGACGCATCAGGGATAATAGCGCCGCCGGGCCTTCACTTGCACGAACCGTTTTTCCGGCAGGATGTAGGCGGTGAGATGCCCGCCCATCACGCAGGCGGTGTCGATGCCGACCGACCACTTCAGTTTGTAGATGTCGGGTCGCGGCGTGTGCCCGTAGACCACGAAGGGCGGGCCGCTCCAGAGGTCCGCCCAGGGCGGCAGATCCTCGCCATCCGCCCGCTTGGCGGGCTTGCCTTCGCGATCGATGACTTGGATGCGGGTGACGACTTGGGCGGGCTGCTTCTGCCAGGGCTCGTTGGGCAGAAAGCCTCCGTGGACGAACACAATATTGAGCGCCTCGACCGAGTGAGTGAGGGGCATCTCCGCAAGATAGGTCCAGTCCTCGGGCCGCAGCTTTTGATGCGTGTCCTCGTCGGTTTCCTTCAGGAAGGCCTTGTCGCCCGTCTTGCGATAATTGAGCAGACGCAGCTCGTGATTGCCGAGGAGGGAGATCGCCTGGTGCTGGCGCGCGAGGTCGATCACCCGGCAGGAATCGGGCCCCCGGTTCACGAGGTCGCCCAGCAGGATGAGCTGATCGTCCGGAGAGAACTCGACCCGCTCGAGGAGTTCGGCAAACTCCTGGTGGCAGCCGTGGATGTCTCCGATGGCGATAAGGCGTCCGTTCATGCGTGCAGTGCGCAAATTTGCTAGCGTCGTGGTGGGGGCAAAGTAAACAAGAAAGCCCATGGACCTGAATCTGCAGCCGCTTGCCCAGACCTGCTTTGTCACCGGTCAGCCCTTTGTCGAGGGCGAGCGGGTGCTCAGCCACCTGGTGCGGAATGCCAGCGGCACCGAGGTGATGCGCTATGATGTGCGCGAGGCGGCGGCGGCCGAGTTTGCCCCGGCGGGCTTCGTCGCCTGCCGCTGGGTCCATGCCTTCAAGCCCCGGAAATCCGGCGACACGACCGAGCGCGACCTCAAGCTGACCGCTGACAGCCTGTTCCTGACCCTCGCCGATCCCTCGACCGAGCTGAATGAGGAAAGCACCCGCCTCGTGCAGTTCCTTGCGCTCATGCTTGAGCGCAAGCGCGTCCTGCGCCCGAAGGGCCGGAGTGCCGACAGCACCCGCAATCTCTACGAGCACGCGGGAAGCAAGCAGATCTACGAAGTCCCGGCGGGCGAGCTCAGCCCGGAGTTTTTCATGGCCGTGCAGGCCCAGCTCAGCGTGCTGGTGGGCTCGCCGAAGGCGAAGGGCGAGGCGGCTGCGGCTGCGGCAGGCGCTGCGCCGGGGGAGCCGGTGGCGTTGTAGGGCGGGCGGAAGGGAGGTTTCGGAATGGGACGGATAGGACGGAGGCGACCTATGTGTACTCTCAGTCCCATCCGTCCTATCTCCGTCCAATCCCCCGTCAAAACCCCTGGCCGCGCGTCTTCGTCGCGATGCGCACCAGGTACATATCCGCCATCACATACAGCACCGACCCATCCTCGCCGAAGGTGCAGTTGCCGGTGTTCTGGCCGGTCAGCAGCGTGCCGAGGTGCTTGCCTTGGGCGTTGATGATCAGCACGCCCCCGGGACCCGTGGCCCAGAGATTTCCCTGCGCGTCGACCCGCATGCCGTCGAAGGCGCCGCGGCGGGTCTTGCGCAGTTCGGTGCCGTCAAAGAATACCCGCCCCGGACCAGCGGTGCCGTCCGGCGCGAGGTCGAAGGCCATGATGATTGGCCGGGGTCCATGGGAGTTCGCGACGTAAAGGGTCTGCTCGTCAGGCGAGAGCGCAACGCCGTTGGGGCGTTCCAGTTCCTTGCTCACGAGGGTGACCACGCCAGCGGGCGTGACCCGGTAAACGCCGTGGAAATCGATTTCGACCGGCGAACCCGGACCGAGACCATAGGGCGGGTCGGTAAAGAAAAGGTTGCCCTGACGGTCGAGGACGAGGTCGTTGGGGCTGTTGAAGCGCTTGCCCTCGAAGCGGTCGGCGACCGTCGTGAAGGTCTTGCCGTCCGGATTGAGCCGCGCGATCTGCCGGTTGCCGTGCTGGCTGAGCAGCAGTCGTCCCTCCCGGTCCGTGGCGAGGCCGTTGGAACCGCGCTCGCGGCCGTCATAGGCATCGCCGGTGAAGCCGCTGGGGTTGAGGAAGACGTCGACGCCGTGGCCCTCGCGCCACCGGTAGGCGATGTTCTCGGGGACGTCGCTAAAAACGAGCTGCTGCTCCTGCTTCATCCAGACCGGGCCCTCGGACCAGTTGAAGCCCTCGGCTAGCTTGACCATGGTGGCATCCGGCGCGAGCAGGGCGTCCAGCGCGGGGTCGAGGCGCTCGATCTCGCCAAAAACCGGATACGGCGCCGTCAGCGACGTGATCGGGCCCGCGGCAGGGAGAGAGCTCAGCGGCAGCAGCACAGAGACCAAGACAGATCGGGGTACATTCATGGCGGTGGGGTTAACGCGACGACCCTCATGGGTCCCATCGGCCCCATCAGTCCTCTCCGTGTTATTGTCCCATCCCGCGCCCGAAGGCCAGCCCTGACCAAACGGCCGCCTACCGCCGCACCGGCACGCTCCGCTCAGCAAGGTAGTCCTTCACCTGAGCAATCGTGAGCGTGCCGAAATGGAAGAGGCTGGCCGCAAGCACGGCGCTGGCTCGCCCGGCCTCCAGTGCGTCGGCAAAGTGGGACAATTCGCCGGCGCCGCCGCTGGCGATGACCGGGACGCTGACCGCGTCGCTCACGGCGCGGGTCAGGCCGACGTCGTAGCCGACCTTGGTGCCGTCGCGGTCCATGCTGGTGAGGAGGATCTCGCCGGCGCCGAGTTCGACGGCCTGACGCGCCCACGCGACCGCATCGAGTTCCGTCGGGTTGCGCCCGCCGTGGGTGTACACCCGCCAGGCGTTGCCGCCGGGCTCGGCCTTGGCGTCGATCGCGAGGACGATGCACTGGGCGCCGAAGCGCTCGGAGGCGGCACGGAGGAGGGAGGGATCCTTGATCGCCGAGGTGTTGAGCGAGACCTTGTCCGCGCCCGCCTTGAGCATCTTCTCGATGTCATCAAGGGAGCGCAGGCCCCCGCCCACGGTGAGCGGCATGAAGCACTGCTCGGCCGTCGCCGCGACCACATCATGCATGATGCCGCGGCCGTCGCTCGAGGCCGTGATGTCGAGAAACACGAGTTCGTCAGCGCCCTGCGCGTCGTAGGCCTTGGCGCATTGGA
>CAMAXB010000074.1 GCA_945862035.1 Opitutus sp. GAS368 | reverse complement strand
GAGAGGCTTGAGTCGATCCAGGTCTTCTCCACGTCGAAGGCGATCTTGAGCTGCTTAGAGCGCTTGGTCTCCATGGCGGCCTGGTTCAGCCAATTAACGTTGAGCAGTTCGGTGTAGCCCTTGCGGAAGTCAGGGGCGACGCCGGCGGCGGCACCGGTCGTGGTGCGGGGCGTAGCACCGGCCTCGATCGCGGCCCGGCTCACGACATTGTAGTCGGCGATGTTGCGGTTACCCGAGGCGGAGCCCTGGAAGTTGCGCCGCACCATGTCCTGATTGTAGCGGTTGATTACCGTGCTCAGCGACAACTTGAGGGAATCATCAGGACGGTACTCGAACTTCAGGCCAAGACCCGAGCGCTGGCGCTCGGCGACGTCATTGAGCTCGCGGGCGTTGGTATTGCGGTCATCGGTCGCAAAGACGTAATCCATCTGGACGCGGTCACGCGCGTTGGTGGTCTTGGTGTCGCTCAGCGACAGGGAGACAGCCAGCTTACGCTCGGGGCCAAAGGTGTCCATGTAGGAGAAGGCCATCGACGGGCCCCAACCGGTGGACCACTTGCCCTCGCGGTAGGTATTGAGCGAGGCCCCTACCCGATAGGTGATGACGCGGTCAGTGAAGTCGAAGGCCGACTTGGTGACGAGGTTGACCGAGCCGCCGAGGGAGTCCGCCCACATGTCGGGCGTGCTGGCCTTGGTGACTTCGATTTCCTTGATGAACTCGGACGGAATCTGGTCGATCAGCGAGGCGCGATCGCCCTGGGGAGAGAAGCCCGCGATGGCGGCTGCGGTACGCGTGCCGTCGAGGGTGACGGCGTTCAGGTCGGGCGGCGTGCCGCGCAGATTGATGCCGACGATGTCGCCGGCCTCCTTGTTGACGGAGACGCCGGGAAGATTCTGGAGGAAGTTGCCGACGTTGCCGTCCGCGACATTGCCGAAGGTGTCCATCGAGACGACGTTCACCAGGTTCTCGGCATTGCGCTGCTTCGTGATCGAGGCGGCATTGCCCTCGCGGAGACCCGCGACCGTGAATTCCTCGAGCTGGTAGACCTCGGTGCTCAAATTGATGAGCGCCTGCTGGGTCCCGCCCGCGGTGACCACGATCTCCTCAGTACCGGCATCGAGGCCGGTGTAGGTGACATTGAGGATCTGCCGCCCGGCGGGAACGCGCAGGAGCGTAAAGCTGCCATCGCGCGAGGTGACGGCACGGATTGAGGTTCCGGCAACGGAGACCTGGGCACCTTCAAGGAAGGTCCGGGTATTGGCATTTTGGACTCTGCCGACCACGGTTCCCTCGGCGCCCTGGGCAAGGGCGGAGCTGGAAACGGAGGCGAGCCCAAGCAGGAGCGCGGCACAGCCGAGCACGATGCGGGCGAGGGTTCTGTACATGTTCATGGATTAATAAATCTAACCATTACGGATTGCAGGGGTAGCCTGTGCGTCCAAACAGGGGAAACGAGGGCGGGAAACAGGGTAGTTGCTAAAACGTTTCAATGTAGGCCGGGGATGTGTCAAGCAATTTGGATCGCGGGTTTTTCAAGGTTTGCCCCCTACTCCCCTCCCCGGTCACCGGGCCGAATGATCGAAAACGCTCTAGCCGATCGATGTGGTCGACTCGCGCAAGTGCTCGACGACGGGTACGGTCAGCCGGACCGAACCGCGCTTGGGCTGGCCGATGCGGCGCAGCAGCATGCGGGCGGCGGCGTGGGCGAGTTCGCTGTGCGAGACGCCGACCGAGGACAGGGGCGGGTCAAAGAAGGGGGAGATCTCGTAGTCACCGATGCCGACCACGGCGATGTCGCCCGGGATGGTCTTCCCCGCACGCTTGATCGCCTGATAGGCGCCGAGGGCGAGGCCGTCCGTGACGGTGTAGAGGCCGTCGAGGGGCGTGCCGCGGGCCAGAAACTGGGCCATGGCCTCGCGTGCGGCCTCCTCGTTGAGGCCGCCGGCCACAATTTCGCCGGCGGGGGGCAATCCGGCCGCGCGGGCCGCGCGCAGGAAGGATTCCACGCGGCGCTGCGTGGTCTGGGTCAGCGGCTGGCC
Source organism: Opitutus sp. GAS368 (assembly GCA_945862035.1). Lineage (GTDB taxonomy): Bacteria > Verrucomicrobiota > Verrucomicrobiia > Opitutales > Opitutaceae > CAMAXB01. The sequence goes on along the minus strand of CAMAXB010000074.1, from coordinate 9,301 downwards.
GTAGAGCACGCCCAGTTTCCGGCGGTCCGTCTGCATCAGGATCGTTGCGGCCTTGGCTCCGGCTTCCGGATCCTCGATCACGCTTGGGTAGTCCTGCACCGTGCGATTCACGAGCACGACCGGGTAAGGTAGCACATGGTCCTGGAGAAACCGGTCATCGTCCGCCGTCGTGTTGGTGATGATGGCCGCGTTGAAATGCGCGCCGGTGAGCAAACCCGGCAGTTCATGCAGTTTGCCCGCATTGAACATCTCGATCACGAGGGAGAACGAGGCGCGCCGGGGATTGTTGGCCTCCTCGGCCGCCGCTTCGCGCAGGGCGAGAATGAAGCAATTGATGACGGGCAGCGGTGCCTGAAAGCTCGTGATGATCGCGAGCACGATCGTGTTCTGGGCGTCGTTGCCGCCTCGCAGACGACGGGCGCTGATATTCGGCAGGTACCCGAGTTCGGCCACGGCGGCGCGGACCCGCCGCACGGTGTCCGCCGCGATGCGCCGCTTCTCGTGGTGATTATTGAGGACCGAGGACACCGCCCCGATCGAAACGCCCGCGCGCTCGGCGATGCTGCGCACGGTTACCCGTCCCGGGGCCGGCGGTGTGTCATTGGAAGCGCGTTTGGGCATGCCTCCCCTTGGTACCACTCAAGCCGCCCAAAGCAAGGCACGAGCCCAAGGCACGGCGGGTCTTCCGCGAAACTCAGGGCAGCCGGATGAGCCACACCTCGGCCACCTGCACCCCGCGGCCCGTCCCCCCGACGCCGGGCGGCCGCGACCAAGTCAGGCGGAGCGAGCCGTCCTGGGTCGCCTCGACCGGAATCGCAAACTCCAGCGGCCGGACTTCGAGATCCTTGGCCTGCATCGGATGGATCTCATGGACGCCGTCCGCCACCAGCCGGATCTGGGACGCCACTTCGCTCCCATAGACTACCCGCAGCTTGTAGCGCGACCGCGGGTCCAGCTGCTCGTAAAGCATTTCCAGCGGCTGATCATGCAGCGCCTCGGCGAACGTGGAGGACGATACGCGGGCGACGGTCGGACCCTGAATGCGGGACGACACGCCGCTGTGGCGCGGGGCGATGTGCATCAGCGGCGAACGCTGCCCGGCCGGGTCATCGGCATAGCTGACACCATAGCGCAGCAGGTGCGGCTGCGCGGCGATGTTGCCCAGATCGTCATAGAAACCTCCGGGACCGGGATTGCTCCATCCGAGGACGACCGCGATGCGCGCGAGGCGCTCGGGCTCGGTGGCCAGCCCGCGGATCTCCGCGAGTTGGGCCCGCAGCCAGGGCACATTGCCGACGGGAAAGTCGATCAGATCGAGGTTCGCGGCCCGCCGGGTGCCGATCGCCTGGTAACGCGGAACACTCAGCTGCATCCGGACACTCTGAAACAGCGCCTCCGCGAGTTCGAACACCCGGGCCCGCCACTCGCCGCCCGGTCGGACGGCGGGCGCCAGCAGCAGGGGTTCGGCCGCATTCAATGCGGCGAGGCTACCCAATTCACGGCCACGGCGGAGCGCGCCAAGGACGGCCTCCTCCTGCGCGGTTTCAGCGATCAGGCGCGCCCGGATCGTGGCATCATAGTAGGCGCGGTAAAGCGCACTCTGGAACCGCCAGTTGGCCAGCACGGCCGGGCGGGCCGTCCGCTCCATCTCCTGAAACTGCGCCAGCGTGGTGTAAACGCCCTCATTGGTCAGCAACCGGCCCCGCCAGTTGCGCTCCAGCGCCAGCAGGCCTTGGGCAAAGCCCTCGCCCTCCGCCGTTCCAATGAAAAAGCGACCATACTCACGGAGGATCTGCACGACATCTGCCTGGGGATCCCAGCCAAGACCGCTCCAGACAAACTTGTTCACGTCATCCGTGCAGCCCTCGGAGTAAGTGAGGAAACCATGCTCCGCCGCCGGCTGGACGCGGCGGAAGATCGCCGCCTGATCCAGCGGGCGCGGCATGATGGGCTCGCGATGCAGGGTGGCCGCGAGAGCAAAATCCCACTCCGGCACCGGGTACTGCGCCGCGAGAGCGTGTGTGATATCCGGATAGAATCGCAGCTTGTAACGGGAGGGAATCTGCGCCCGGAACGCCTCAATGGTGTCGCTCTGCTGCGGCGCATAGACAATGCCCTCCAGCCAGGGCTGGTCCTGGGCGATCAGCTCATAAAAGTCCGTCATCCAGTCGCCGCGAAACCCCTGCGGCGAGATCCACATCCTCGCTCCCGGGTGCAGCTCCTGCAGCTGGGCGGTATGACGGGCCACCAGCGGGAAAAGCACCTTCGGCGGCGTGTGCCCAGGGTCGCCGCCCGGCACAAACATGGCGTCAACCCGGGGCAGGCGGCGCAGGACGTCCCCCCACTCCTTCAACGAAGCCTCGACCGTGGCGGGGTCGTCGTAGTTTTCGTCGAGCGCCGGGTACCAGAGCCAGAAATCGATGCCGTACTCCTGGGCGATGCGCGACTGGTGCGCCAGCATCTCGATCAGGGGCAGCGGAAAATGGGGGCTGTCGGCCGCGTCGTCCGTGCGGGGCGGCATGCCCTCAATCGCATTGGCGCCAAAAATCACGAGATCACGAATGTACTCCTCCCACTGGGCGACATCCCAGCCGTCGTAGGAGTTCGTCTTCGGTCGGTAGCCCAGCTGGTGCCCGCGGAGCTTGTAGGCCGGGGCCGTCTCGAGGACAAGCCCGTCCGCCACGGATGCGGCGCCGCGTCCATACTCCATCAAACGGAGCAGGCGACCCGCGCCGTACAGCACGCCGCGCGCATCATTGCCCGCGATGACGATGCGGCCGGCAGACGTCACCAGCCGATACCCCTCGGCTTGGGTCGCGCCCGGACCAGCCACCACCCCGGCCAGATCGGGGAACGACCGCGCGAGCGCGTCACGCTGGCCGAGATAGACGACCACGCCCCCACCCCCGTCCGCCGCTGCAGTTTCGCTGACCGGCCAGGCCAGCTGGCTGCGCTTCTGCGTCTCCTCCACCAGCATCTGCGCGGCCTTGCGCTCCGGCCCGGTCATGCCCGGCGCGAGGACCAGGCGGGCTCCGGCGAGATCCAGGCGCGCCTCCGGCGCCTGGCTCCGCCCTGACTGGGCGGCACCAAGCAAGAATGCAAACACGAGGCCCCGCGAAAGGATGGAAACCAGGCGAGGGCGGAGGGCGGCAATCAGGGTAAATGCATTCATGGAAGAGGGGCGGCGGCGGGGAGCCGCGCGGAGCTAGAGTTGGCTAGGATCGAGGACCACGTGCTTGATGCGCTCGCGGTTCAACGTGTAGGTGATATGGACGAGACCGTCGCGCCCTTGGCTGCCAGCATATATTCCTCGAAGGACGGGATGCGATGACGCGTCATGCCGGTGCCACGGCGAAGCTTCAGCTTCTGCAGCTCCTCCCGACTGAAATCCTTCACCCGTCCCTTGCCGCTGGTAATGCGGTCAAGGGTTTCGTCGGGCATCGCAATAAGAATTCCATCTCTGGTCCTCTCCACATCGACCCCAATCATCTCCACCCCCATGGCGGCGGCACCGTGGGGGGCGGGATTCGAATTCTCCGGATAATTGCGCCAGTCGCCACGGTGAGCGACCACTATCACGTGATCGCTCACGGGCTTGCTTCGCTCACCCAGCAGAAAAGCGACACGTTCCTGATTCGGGTCGCCTGAAGCCTGCCAAAATATCCAACCCGCACCGACCGTTGCACCTTGCGCCCAAATCCGTCCACTTTCATGGAAGAAACCAAGCAGCAACAGGGCGCCTGCGATCAGTCGGACATTTATCAGCGTCTGCATCGGGAACTACGCTCGTTGCGATCGGGAAACACCAGGCTGCTGCGCCGCTTAGAAGCGGCCGCTGATGCCGGCATTCATGCGCATGCCATTGCGCCCGGTGTTGGTGATGCGATCATTGCTGATCGTATATTGATCGTAGGTCGAATTCCGCAGGTTCACGAAGTCGACAAAGAACGTGGCCCAAGGTTTCCACTTGTACTCGAGATTAAGGTCAAACTGCGGATCACGGTCGACCATGCCCATCGAAGCAGGATTGGCACTATAGCTCGTCATGTAGGCACTCATTTCGCGGAAGGTCAGGCGAGTTACCACCTTTTGCCATGTGTAACTCAACCCAACATTAAGGGTACGCGGTACGAACTGAGCCAAGCCCGTGGCGCCGTTGGCATACTGGCCTTGAGTGGACAAAATTGTCAGGTTGGCAAACGCGGCAAGGCCGTTGAAAGGCTTAGGCATGTCGCGGAACTGCTGGCTGTAGCTCAACTCAACGCCTTCGATCTTGGCGCTCCCCAGGTTCCTACTCGTGACGAAATTAAACCCCTCAAAATCGCCGCCGAAGCCATTGCCCGCACCGGCACCGATCACGCGCGTTTCTGAACTAATGAAATCGGTGACGTCCTTGCGAAAGACACCGGCGGAGATTAGACCGGCCGGCTCGAAGTAGTACTCGAATGAAAGGTCATATGTCTTGGTATAGTTCGGCTTCAGGCCAGGGTTATTCTGCCGAACAGTCCCCAATCCCGTGCCGTCACTGAGGTAGCTTACTGTCGTGTTCGGAAGCAGGCTACTGATGGACGGACGCGCGCTGCTCGTGGAAGCGCTGGCGCGAACAACAAAGCTCCGAATAGGTTCGTACCGGAAATGAATGCTCGGAAAAATCTTCTGATATGAACGCGAGACCCGCACCACCGGCACCGTGGGATCGAGTGGGTCTGAGTAGGTCCCCTGGGCATCTACAGCAGTGCGCTCTCCTCTCACGCCAGTCAGGACATTGAGAGCGCCGAACTTGAAGTTCCCCTGAAGGTAGGCCGAGCTGACCGCTTCCTCCACAATTCGCGTTGGAGTCACCGTGGAAACCGTTGTACCTCGCGGTGCCCACTGGCTGGGGTTAGCCGTGAAGTGCGCCTTTACCTTGTTGTAGTCGAACGTATTCCACTTCCACATGGAGTTATCGTAGAGACTGTAGCTTGAGGAGTCGGGCAGCAGGAACTGGGCGATATTGTCGTCGTTAACACCATTCCTCACACCTTGGAACCCATCCGCACCCACCAGATTCCAGGTGGGACGATAGGTATCAATCGAGCGCTCGGAATGGCGGTAGTTTACCCCCGCCTTTAACGTCACAGGGACGTCATTCCAATTCAGCTTCTTTTCAAAATCTATCTTGGCATCATTAACGTCTTCAACCGTCTTATCAGGCTGTGCAAACCAGGTTGCGGTCCACGAGCTATAATCAGTACCAAGACCAACATTGGGACCAAACGTCTGCGCAAAGACAGGTCTGGTATGCGATGCCGTCTTATCGATGCTAATGCCGATCGGGGCGTCGGTCCGCACGGCACTGAATCCGTTGTAGTTATTGAGGAATGACGACGGGTTGTGGGAAACGTTGAAAGTCAGCCGGGAATCGGCCCACGTTTTTTCAGCATCCACGCTCACCTTGAACTGATGCGAACGTCGGGTCTCATAGGCCGCCTCATTGGTGAGTGAGGGAAAGAGCATCTCGGTGAAGAACCGGTTGAATCCCGGCGCGACGCCTGCGGTGAGCCCAGCAGAATCCCGTGGGAGGGTTCCGGCCGTGATCTGCGAACGACTGATCCGGTTATAGTCGGCGATGCGGCTGCTGCCGCCTGCTCCAGCATTCCAATTGACGCGTTCGTCGTTGAATGAGTAGTAGTTTTTGGAAAGACCGAGACTAATCCGCATCGTGCTGTCGAAGCGGTACTCGAGTTTTCCGCTCAGACCCATGCGATTGCGCTCGGCGATATCGTTAAGCTGGCGCGCTCGGTTATTGCGCTCGTCGAGCCCCGGGTAGCCCATCCAGATGCTCTCGATCGTGTTGATCGTTTGGGAGTAAGAGCCCGATAGCGCGACGCCGATCTTGCGACTAGGCCCAAAGGTATTGAGGTAGGAGAAAGAGGCAGTCGGACCGTAATCGTTGAAATCGTCGCGACTGACGTTTCTCGTCAAACCAGCGCGGTAGGTAATCACGCGGGTGTCGAAGTCGAAAGCCGACTTCGTGATGAGATTGACCGAGCCGCCAAGCGAGTCGGCCGGTTGTTCTGGCGTGTTGGCCTTCGTGACGGTGATCTCCTTGATGAATTCCGCAGGAATGCGATCAACCATCTGGGTACGGTCACCCATGCCGGCAGTCGAGCCAGCGATCGCCGAAGCGAAACGAGTGCCATCCACCATGACTGAATTGAGGTCTGGCGGGGTTCCGCGCACGCCAATACCGACGAGATCACCGGACTGCTTGAGCACGGAAACGCTGGGAAGATTTTGAATGAAATTACCCAGATTGCCGTCAGCAACATCTCCATAGGCGTCAGTGGAGATCACGTTCACAAGGTTCTCCGCATTACGTTGGCGAGTGATTGAGGCTGCCGTACCCTCGCGCTAGCCCGCCACCGTAAAGGTTTCCAACTGGTAAATGTCGGCCGTCAGCCGGATCGGAACGGACACCGCTTCGCCGGCAATGACACTCACCGAGGTCTCTCTAATATCCAGACCCGTGTAAAACGCGCTCAGCTTGTAGTTGCCCGCGGGTACATTCGAAAAGGTGTAAGTGCCATCGCGCTGGGTGAGCACGTTGAAATTAGTTCCCACCAAGGATACGGCAGCGCCGGCCAGCGTCGCTCCCGTGCCCGCGTTGGTAACGGTACCGGTGAGGGTTCCGCTCCCTGTCGGCTGAGCTTGGAGAGAGATCAGTAAGCCGAGGAAACCAAGGGCAAAGCCGCCCCAGTGGAAGAAGCGGCGCATGATTTGCAGTGTGTAGTTTGGGTTATTATTCATTGGTATATATTTACTTAGGGACGGTGCCGAGGCCAAGGGGTGGAGGGAAAGCGTCCGGGTTGGGTTGTGCGAAAGCTGGAATCTCTGCGAGGGGCGGCTGGGTGGCCCGGCGACCGTCCATTATTTGATGAGAACATCATCGATATGATAAATGACTGGGGTTACCGGATCATCTCCATCGGGCAAATCGAGCCCGCCGTAGCGGTCGGTCTCGCGGGTCGGGGTTGTGCGATACTCCCCTGTGCGAAAAGAAAGTCGTTCGACACTGACGACCGGTTCGGCAAACGCCGCTTGCCGGATGACCGATTTGCCGTCCACTGAAAGGTCATACCGGCCCTCCGAGACGTTAATCGCGAGTTCGACCCGGTGCCAGGCGTTGGCCCGGTAGCCACCGGCATCGACCAAGGCGTCTCCGTTCGCTGCCTGCAGGCGCCCGCGCTCGCTTAGCACGACTCGAATCGGGCGATACCCGGCATGGTCGAGAACCTCGATCTCGAGTCGCCCCTTGTCGGTCTGTCGCGCCAAGAGGCGCAACGAAATGTGGACGGTTTTGGATTCCGCGAACACGCGCACCGCCTTGGCGTAGTCATAGGGATCGCTGTCGCTGAGTTGGAGGCTCTTGTTCCGCGCACTGGGAAACGCTACGACTGAGGTCCCGGCCCAACGCGGCCGGTAGAGATTCCAATCTGGTACGATGGCTCCAACCGCCAGTTGGTCAAAACGATCGGCGACCGCGCCTTCGACCTTGTAGCGAACCGGAACGGGAATGCGGCTGACCCACATGTCCTCCTTGTTCACACTGAAGGTAATCCACATGTCCGAGCCCGAAGGGTCTCCGTTACCCTCGGCAATTCCGCGAATGTATTGTAGTCCGAAATCCTTGGCTCGCCCCCGATAGCGGAGCGGGGGCACCTCGCCACTAATCAGCAGCATGTTTTCGAACAAGATCCCATCGTCACCCGTCGCGATTGCAAGCGGCCAGCGGTGAGATCCGAAGTCAGCCGGATTGTAGACGATGGCGTAACGGCCGTCATCCGTGCGCTGACCCCATGTCTTTGCTCCATCGGTGATGATCGTCGGCACCTGGACGGGATTGCTCCACGTCAATCCCTCATCCGCGGACACAGCCGCCCATGAGGCCTTGAAAAGCGCAACTGCCTTGCCGTCCTTGCGATGGTAGACCGAGGCGGACGAGGGGCCGCGGATCGAGAAGAAATCATCCTCCTTATTTCGCTCTTCATCCCACCATTGCATCGTCTTGAGCTTGTCGGCGAGCAGGGCGTTACAGGCATCAATGAACCCCTGGTCGTTGGAGCGTGTGTAGAAGTGATAGAAGGTGTTGCTCTCGTTTTGATCGGAAAGGCTGTTATAGCGAACGAAGTAGATCGGGCCGTAGGTTCCGTCCTTGTAGGCCTCTCGCACCACCCGACCAATCCCGTTGGCCCCGGAGAAAGCCGGAGCACGACCATAGAAGCCGAGCACGAGCAAACGGCCGTTAGGAGCGACATAGAAGCCCATGCGCTGATGCATCATCGCGATCCCTGACTCGATGCTCGAGATCGTCCCCGGACGCACATGATAGATCGGGAATACCTGCTGGGGCATCTCCCAGGTGCGCCCGTCACTGGAAACCGCCACAAGAGTTTGTCCCGGCGGCAAATGCTCCGCAAACGGATTGCTCAAGTACTGAAGATAGAATTTACTATTCCAGTAGGCGAGCATCGGGGCGTGATTGTAGGTCCACCCGTAGTTATCGGCCGTTTCCGGACGCGTGCGGTTTGCTCGCATCACCTGGATGTTCTCGACTCCGACCGCAGGACGGAGGCGGCCATCATGCACCGACAGGTCAATGCCATCATTGATCACGCGTACGGGCTCGTCCGCGCCGCCCGGTTGGGCGTTGAGACGCAAGCCTGCAAGCAGCAGGCACATCATCAGACACTTATTCATGGGGTATAACTACTACACATCGGATGAAGCCAGCGGCACCCGGATGTGTTAAACGAAGGGGCAAATAGGGTAATCTGGTAAAACGTTTTTGCAAAATACGCGGCGTGTCAATCGTAATTGACATCTCCACCTCACGCCTGCACCCGCCTGATCGTGATCAGTCAGGTGTTTGGAGATTCGGGACGGTTCTGAACTTCCGCCAGCGGGTCATCAATAGCCGTGCCTGGTGACCCCCCGAGAGCATCCTGCAACGCTTAATATTTCGCATTGCCGGCGGGTGTGTCGGGAGCTTGTCCGCGGCATGCCCAACCGATCTAAAGTCACACTTACCAAGCCGGAGAGAGGACGACTCACCGAACGTGCGCGCCGCGGCAAATCCACAACGGCAAAGTTCATTTACGCACGCGCGCTACTGCTTTGCGATCCGGGCGAGTTTGGCGATTCATGGAAGGAGGCCGATGTCGCTTCGGCCGTGGGCGTGACCTCGCGGGCGATAGAGCAGCTCAAGCCGCGTTTCGTCGACGAAGGTTTGGCGGCTGCGCTCGCTCGCAAACCGAGCCGC
>CAMAXB010000073.1 GCA_945862035.1 Opitutus sp. GAS368 | reverse complement strand
TGCAACCCAGAGCGAGTGGCTGCACGGTGAACGCCTTCCTGCCTGCGCCCCTGAACTCAATCCCCTTGCGTATCCGTGGAGCTCCTGGAAACCGCACGAATTGGCCAAATTCTGTCCCACGGACATCTGGGAACTCGGCCACGCCGCCGCTCAGGCGCTCGCACGCATCCGACGACGCAAGCGTCGCCCTAAACTCATTGCAGCCTTCTTCCGCCCACGCCGCACTGGTTGAAATCGACTGTCACTTCTGCGGGTAATCTTCAATCGAAGCGCGGCCGCTCGCGCCACCACCGTGCCAGCCGGGCCCAGGCCCGGCTGCGGTGGCTGAGGCGGTTTTTCGCTTCCTCCGGCAGCTCCGCAAACGTCTGCCGGGCCTCTCTCGGAACGAAGAGCGGGTCGTAACCGAAACCATGGCCGCCTGCGGGCTCGTCGCGAAGCGTCCCGTCGCAGCGACCGGCGAACACGTGTTCGGCCCCCTCAGGTGAGACGAGCACCAGCACACAGCGGAAATGAGCCCCGCGTTGGTCGGCGGGCACCCCGCGCAGCGCCGACACCAGCTTCCGCAGATTGGCCGCCGCATCGCCCGCCGGACCGGCATAGTACGCCGACTCCACTCCGGGCGCCCCCCCCAGCGCATCCACACAGAGGCCGCTGTCGTCCGCCAGGGCCCACGCCCCCGCCGGCAGACGTGCCCGCAGCGCCCGGGCCTTCTTGGCCGCATTGCCTTCAAAGGTTCCCGCGTCCTCAATAACCTCCGGCATGCCGCCGACTTCACGCGCGGATCGCAGCAGCACCGGGAGCCCGTCGCGCTCCGCCAGCGCCTGCAGCTCCGCGACCTTGTGCGCGTTGCCTGAAGCCACGTAGATGCCCGTGCGGGAACCGTTTGCTGCACTCATGCCCGTCAGCCAAGACTGTACGCCGTCTCATCCACCTGCAGCTTGTCCGGATAGGTCACCCGGCCGCGGATCAGTTCATCGTCACCAAAGCGCTCGTGCCGGATCGAGGCCAGCCGCACCGCATTCGCCAGCTTCTCCGTGCGCAGCCCGCCGAAGATGCCCTTGGCCCGGTTATCCGCGAAGAGCACGGGCGCCCGGTACACGAAGAGATAATCGAGCTCCTTCTGCCGGAGCCACTCGCTGATCAGCTGCGCCCCGCCCTCAAAGTACACGCCTACAATCCTTTCCTCCGCGCACTTGCGCCGGAAGTCTGCCGCCAGCACCCGCTTGGTCGGCGTCGGCATCACCCACACGTTCACACCGAGATCGCGCAGGCGGCGCACATAGCCCATGCCGCCATGCGCCGTGGTCACCACGATGGTCCGGGTCCGGTGCTCATCGGTGTAGACCTGCGGCAGCGTGCGCTCCGCGACCGACCGCAGGAGCCCATCGAACACAAAGCGCCAGCCGCACCATTCCTGATCCCCGCAGCGCGACGTCAGGCGGGGGTTGTCCTTCATGACCGTCCCCGCCCCCACGGCGATCGCCGGAAAGAGGCGCCGCCAGCGGTGCACATCCGCCCGCGAGGCCTCATTGGTGATCCATTGCGAGTCGCCCGCACGCGTGGCCATCCGTCCGTCAAGCGACACCGCGGCCTTGGCCGCGAAGAGCGGTGTGCCCGCAGTGATCCAGTGATTGAAGATCAGGTTCAGGTCCGTGCACTCGTCAGCCAAGACGCCCTCGGTCACCTCAATCCCCGCCGCCCGCAGCCGCGCGAAACCCGCGCCGGCGTGAGCGGGATTCGGGTCCGCCGCCCCGACGACCACCCGCGTGAGGCCCGCCTCGATGATCGCCTCGCAGCAGGCGCCCGTGCGTCCGTGGGTAGAACACGGCTCCATAGTCACATACAAAACCGCCGAGGGCTTGGGCCGCCGGCCGAGGCGAGTGAGCGCCACCCGCTCGGCGTGGGCCTCGCCATCGCGCGCATGGAATCCTTCCGCGACGACAACGCCGTCCTCAACAATCAGGGCTCCGACCATCGGATTGGGATGCGTCTCGCCCCAGGCCTGCTGCGCCAAGGCCAGCGCGCGCCGCACATGCGTTTCGTGATCAACCGCGGACATGGGGATTGGTGGCTTTCTCCTGACCGACCGTAGTGGCAGATCCATGCCCGGGATAAACCTTCGTCTCGTCGGGCAGCGTGTAAATCTGGGTCCGGATCGAGGCCTCAAGCTCCGCCCGATCCCCACCTGGCAGATCCGTGCGGCCCACACTCCCGGCGAACAGCGCATCGCCGACAAACGCCGAGTGTCCGACCCGAAAGAGAATATTGCCCGGACAGTGCCCAGGCACATGCCGCACCTCAAACTCAAGGCCGAGCGCCGCCAGGCGATCGCCCTGCGCGACCCAGCGGTCCACCGCCACCGGATCGACCTTCAGACTCCGGCCGAGGAACTTCATCATCATGCCAGGCGAATCAAGCAGCACCTTGTCCGCCGCATGGGCCGTCACCCGCGCACCCGTCGCCGCCACCACCCCGGCGGCATCCTGGATATGATCCCAGTGACCGTGGGTGATCCACAGCTCCGTGAGCTTGCAGCCGTCCGCCGCAAGCCGCGGCTCTACCAGCGCCCAGATGTCTCCCGGTGCATCAATCAACACCGCCTCGCCCCGGTCGGGCGCGGTGATCAGGTAAGCATTGGTCTGGAGGGGTCCTGCCGGCAGGACGTGCAGCTTCATCCCCCGCATGCACACAAGCTTTGCGCCGAGCCGCAACCGTGAAAGCTCGGCGGGCAGAGATGGGACTGATTGGACCTATCGTTGCGCTCCGCCTTCTTTGAAAGCCGGCTTGCCAAGCAGAGGTCCCCGGAACCACCCTCCTCGTTTCCCATGTCCACCCTTACGTTTGCCGTTCTCCCCGGCGATTACATCGGCCCCGAGGTCATGACCGAGGCGATCCGCGTGCTCGCCCATGGTGCCAAGAAAGAGGGTCTCACCCTCGAGCACCAGACCGCCGATGTCGGTGGTGCCGGCATCGACCGTCACGGCTCTGCCCTGCCGGACTCGACCCTGAAGCTCTGCCAGGAGTCGGACGCAATCCTCTTCGGTTCGGTCGGCGGACCCAAGTGGGAGAAGCTTCCGCCCAAGGACCAGCCGGAGCGCGCCGCCCTGCTGCCCCTGCGCAAAGCCTTCAATCTTTTCGCCAACATCCGCCCCGGCCTGCTCTACCAGGATCTTCTCGACGCATCCCCCCTCAAAGCCGAGCGCATCCCGAACGGCATCGACATTGTCTGCATTCGTGAGCTCACCGGCGGCATCTATTTCGGCCAGCCCAAGACGACCATCACGCTCCCAAACGGCGAGCAGCAGGCAACGGATACCATGGTCTACAAGACCAGTGAGATCGAACGCATCGCCGAGGTCGCGGCCGTCACGGCCCGCGCCCGCGGGAAGCGCGTCTGCTCGGTCGACAAGGCCAATGTACTCGAGACGTCCGTTCTCTGGCGCAAGACGGTCACGGCCTATTTCGCCGCCCGCCACCCGGACCTCCAGCTGAGCCACATGTACGTCGACAACGCGGCGATGCAGCTCGCGCGCGACCCCAATCAGTTCGACGTGCTCTTCACCGAAAACATGTTCGGTGACATCCTGTCCGATGAGATGGCCGTGATCTGCGGCTCCCTTGGCATGATGAGCAGCGCCTCGCTCGGGACCGGCCTGAATCGCCACGGCAAGCCCTTCGGACTCTACGAGCCCGCCGGCGGCACCGCCCCCGACATCGCAGGCAAGGGCATCGCCAATCCCTGCGCCCAGGTTCTTTCTGGAGCTCTCATGCTGCGCTACAGCTTCGGACTGGACGCGCTCGCTACGCGCATCGAGGCCGCCGTTCGCAAGACGGTCGCCGTCGATGGTGTCCGCACCGGGGATATCGCCTTCGGTCGGCCCGCCGTCGGCACCCGCGCGATGGCCGACGCAATCATCGCGAATCTCTGATTCTCCCGGCGCACGCCCGCTGGGTCAGTTTCACCCCGCCCTCGCGGCGGGCAATGGACGGGGGGTACGGATTCGCAGCCCACTATTGGCAGGAGTTTGCAACCGTACACCCGGACGGAACGGGCCCGGATCCTACGCCTGCAACCCAGAGGCGGACCGCCCGGGCCTAAAATATCCTTTCCGGCGTCCGCCCGCACCCTTTTGCTCCCCGTTCATCCCCTCCATGACTTCCGCCGAGATCCGCCAGTCGTTCCTCGATTTCTTCGCCCAGCACGGCCACACGATCGTGCCTTCGGCGTCGCTGCTGCCGGACTCGCCCGGACTGCTCTTCACCAACGCAGGCATGAATCCCTTCGTGCCGATCTTCCTCGGCGACCGGAAGCCCGATGTCTCGACGTGGGCGGGCGCGCGTCCGGCCAAGGACACGCGGGCGGCGGACACGCAGAAGTGCATCCGCGCCGGCGGCAAGCACAACGACCTCGAGGACGTCGGCTTCGACACCTACCATCACACGCTCTTCGAGATGCTGGGGAACTGGTCGTTCGGCGACTACTTCAAGCAGGATTCGCTGACCTGGGGCTGGGAACTGATCACCAAGGTCTGGGGTATCCCGCCGAAACGCCTTTTCGCCACCGTCTACGCACCGAACAAGGCCAAGGGCGATCCGGCCGAGTTTGACCAGGAGGCCTATGACATCTGGGCCGAGATCTTCCGCAAGGAGGGGCTCGATCCCGCGCTCCACATCGTCCACGGAAACAAGAAGGATAATTTCTGGATGATGGGCGACACCGGCCCCTGCGGCCCGTGCTCCGAGATCCATTTCAATCTGCTCCCGTCCGACGACGAGGTCGAGGGCCGCAAGGGCGTCAACTCGTCCAGCGCACGCTGCATCGAGATCTGGAACCACGTCTTCATCCAGTTCAACGCCAATGCCGACGGCACGTTCTCGCCGCTTGCGGCCAAACACGTCGACACCGGCATGGGCTTCGAACGCGTCGCCGGCATCCTCGCCACGACGAAGAACTGCACCGATTTCACCGCCGAGCCCTCGAACTACGAGGCCGACGTCTTCGCCCCGCTCTTTCGCACGATCACGGCGCTTTCCGGCAAGACCTACACGCGCACCGTCCCGATCAAGCGCGAGGGACTGACCGAACAGGAGAACACGGACGTCGCCTTCCGCGTCCTCGCCGACCACGCACGCACCATCAGCTGCGCCATTGCCGATGGCATCTTGCCCGGCAATGAGGGCCGCAATTACGTCATTCGCCGCATTCTCCGTCGCGGAATCCTTTATGGGAAGAAGCTCGGCCTGAAGACCGGCTTCTTCGAACAACTCGTCGCCCCCGTGGTCGAGTCCCTCGGGCCGGTGTTTCCCGAACTCGTCGCCCAGCAGGACATCATCCGCCGCGTGATCCGCAGCGAAGAGGAGAGCTTTGGGCGGACCCTGGATCGCGGGCTGCAAATCTTTCAAAAGGCAGCGGGGATCGGCGCCATCACCGGCGCAGCAGCCTTCGAGCTCTACGACACCTACGGCTTCCCGCTGGACATGACCCAGCTCCTCGCGACCGAGCGCGGTCTCACGGTCGACACCGTCGAGTTTGAGCGCCTGATGGAAGCCCAGCGCGATCGCGCGCGCGCCGCCCAGAAGAAGGAGATCGTGGTCGCCGCCACCGAGGGCGGCGAGGTTGTTGACCAGAAGGCCACGATCTTCGTCGGCTATCGCCAGACCCAGGCCCACGCCAAGCTGATCGAGGTCGTTCGCACGGAGAAGGAGACCTTCCTCGTATTCGACCAAACACCCTTCTACGCTGAAATGGGCGGCCAGGCCGGCGACGCGGGCCACGCGCTCATTGGCGGGCAGCTCGTCCACTTCGTGGATACGGTCAAGGACAAGTCCGGCCGCTACCTGCACAAGCTCGCGCCAAAGTCCCCGACCCTCACCGCCGGGGCCACGGCCGAACTGTCGGTTGACCGCGAGCGCCGCCGCGCCATTTCCCGTCACCACTCCGCGACCCATTTGCTGCATTGGGCGCTACGGAAGGTGCTCGGCACGCACGTTCGCCAGGCCGGTACGCACAAGACGCCGGACCGCCTGCGCTTTGACTTCTCGCACTTTGAGGCCGTCACCTCGGCTCAGCTTCTCGAGATCGAGGCCCTGGTAAACGCCAAGGTCATCGACAATGCTCAGGTCGAGACCTACGAGACGGACTTTGACCAAAAGCCCGAGGGCACCCTCGCCTTCTTCGGCGAGAAGTACGGCAAGGTCGTCCGCGTCGTCGACATCGGCGGTTACAGCCGCGAGCTCTGCGGCGGCACGCACGTCACCACCGCGGGCGAGATCGGCCTGATCAAGGTCGTCGCCGAGTCCGCGATCGCGGCCGGCACCCGCCGCATCGAGGCCGTGGCTGGGCAGGCGGCGATCGAATTCATCGCCTCGCGCGAGGCCGCCCTCGCCGCCGTCGGCACCCATCTCTCCGCCGGCCCAACCGACGTGAACAAGAAGCTCGAGGCGCTCCTCACGCACAAAGCCGAACTCGAGAAGAAGCTCAAGGCCTTCGAACAGAAGGCCACCGGAGCCCTCGCCGCCGAGCTGGCGTCGGCCGCCGTTGATCGCGCCGGACTCAAGCACGTGTCCGCCTTCGTCTCCGTCGACACGCCTGACCTGCTTCGCGAACTCGGCTCGCAGGTCCTTTCCCGGCTCGGCGAGGGTGTCGTGCTCTTGGGCACCACCTTTGGCGAGCGTGCCTCGATCGTCGCCTTCTGCTCGCCCGCCGCCATCAAGGCCGGCCTGCAGGCCGGCAAGCTGGTCACCGATCTCTCCGCCCAGATCGGTGGCAAGGGCGGCGGCAAGCCCGACTTCGCCATGGGCGGCGGCAAAGACGGCGCGAAGCTCGCCGAGGTCCTCAAAGCTTAAAGACCAAGGCAGGAGTCACCACGAAACACACGGAACACACGAAAAAAAGTCCTCGGAGCGGGATCCTCTGGGTTTCGTGTGTTCCGTGTGTTTCGTGGTCGTTCCCTGTACTGCCACTCCGATTTGCCTCCACGGAAATCATGCTCTTGTTTCCATGCATGAATCTCCGGGGCATCATTGAAGCCATTGCCAGTCAGGCGGACGATTTCCTTGAGGGCGCGGCCAACCGCGCCGAGGCGAGGGCCGGCGTGAATGAGCTGATCAACGCCGACCACTTCGAACTGGGTCCCGGCGACCGCAAGCTCGTGGCCGATGGCGTCATGGCCATCCTTGAAGACGAGGGCTTTTTCGACCGCGCACCCGGCGAGATTGAAGATGCGGAAGGCGGAGCCGGCACTTCGGAAGAAGCATGATCGACTACACCACGCCCGACCTCACGCAACATCCGCCCCGCAGCCCCCGCGTGCGCCTAGGCGGGTTCGTCCACCTGCCCCGGCTCCTCGACAAGACGCGCGCCGTGCTCGCCGGTCGCCAGGCTGACTACATTTTCCCCTGCCCGCTCGACCAGCGCTTCTTCGCCTTCACCGGAATCACGGCGGAAGCATTCGTGGCGGCTGTCCGCGACGGGCGCTCTGACGCCGCCATGCTGGCGTGGGTCCAAGCACACCTGACTCCCGTGCGCACGGCCCACGAGATCCTCGCCTGGTCCGCCGCGCTGGAGGCCTCTGGCGCGGACAATGTGCGCCGGCACACGACGATCGCCACCGACATCACCCGCTTTGCCGCCGACCGCGACGACGTCCACACGGCCTTCGATCGTCTCGATCTCGATGACTATGTGAGCTTCGGCGGCAAGGGCTGAGTAGATTTTCGAATTTTGATTTTCGAATTTCGATTGGCGGAGATCGGAGAGCGGAACGGAGCTCGGCCGACCCTCGCGTGTAACGGCCCGTCCCTCTGAATTCGAGAATCGAAAATCAAAATTCGAAAATCCTCTCTTCCTTTTGGCTAGCTCCATGGGCTGCGCTGTACAGACTACCCTCGTGATCGATGCACCGACCATCGCCCCGCTGACCGCGATTCTCGCCTTCGATGCCTCCAATCGCGTCGCCATCCGGGCGCTTGGGTCGAAGGCCGGGCTGGCTTTCTCGGGGACTGATCTGGCGATGGCGACCGCCCGGCTGGAGTCTGCCTTCCCGGTCCACACCGCTCCGGTGGAAACGTTCACCCCGTCGGGGGGCGGGCGCTCCCACCACGTGCACTTCGTCCAGATCAGCGGCTCATCCCGGGACCCGGAGATCGCCTTCTGGACCATCGACCGTCTGAGCCGGGATCCGGCGGTGGCCCCTTCACTGGCCGCCATTGTGCAAGGCCTCGATCCCTTCCTCGCGTCGATTCCCTACCTGCATCTCGGACCCAACGACTTCATCTACAAGTTCCGCCCCGAGAAGGATCGCAACCCCGCCTGCTACCAGTTCGACGAGATCACGAGCGCACTCTATCAGTCCAAGCTGTGCGCTGCGATCAAGGCCGTAACCCGGGGGCATGAGCGCACCGCGGCTGAGCCGATCACCCTTGATTTTGGGGCGGTCGAGTACGTCATCCCGAGCCACTTCGGTTTCTGCCTCGGCGTAAAAAACGCGATTGAACGGGCCTACGAGACCCTCGCCGCCAATCCCGGCCGGCGGGTGTTCATGCTGTCGGAGCTCATCCACAATCCGTTCGTCAACGAGGACCTGCTGCGCCGCGGCCTCCGCTATCTCCAATCCGAGAAGGGCGTTCCCTTCACCGTCTCGGGGCTCAAGGCGGCGAAAGGTACGCCGGACGATCCGCTGCGCTGGGATACGCTGACCAGCGACGATGTCGTGATCATCCCCGCCTTTGGCGCAACCGACGAGGACAAGGCGCGGCTTGTGCGCAAGGGCATCGCCGCCAGCGCCCACGACGCCACCTGCATGCTCGTGGAAACGGTCTGGAAAGCGGCCCGGGCCTACGGGCGCGAGGGGTTCACCGTCATCATTCATGGCAAGGCGGAGCACGAGGAGACGAAGGCCACCTTCTCCAACGCCCGTCGCCAGGCCCCCACCGTCATCGTGCGCAATCTGGCCGAGGTCAGGTCACTCGGCGAGATCATAGCCAGCAGGGATCCGCAGGTGCACGCGCGCTTCTACGATCTCTTTGCCGGGCGTTTCTCGCCCGGCTTCGACGTCATGCGCGATCTCGAGCGGATCGCAGTCGTCAACCAGACCACCCTGCTGATGAACGAGACCCTCGAGATCATCGCGCACCTGCGCGGCGTCTACACGGCGCTGCACGGCGCGGAGGAGGCGGAACGACGCGTCGGGGGCGGTGCCAAGCGGGACACGCTCTGCTATGCGACTCAGGTCAATCAGGATGCGCTCGGCCGCGCCCTGCAGCACCCGCTCGATGTGGCCTTTATCATCGGGGGCAGGAACTCGTCCAACACCTACCAGCTTTATCGGCTCTGCGAACAGAAGCTGCCGGGCCGCGCCTTCTTCATCCAGAGCGAGGCCAACGTGCGCTCGCGCGAGGAGGTTGAGCACTACGTCTTTCCGGCCGGCGGTCCCACGCACACCGGCCACCTCGAACTCCATCCGCTCTGGCCCGATGACGGACTACCGAAGCGACGGGTCCTGATCACGGGCGGCGCCTCGTGCCCGGATGGCCTCATCCAGCAGGTGGTGACCCGCATAAACCAGCTCTGGCCCGCCGATCGGCTCCGTTCAATTGATGCCGTGCTTGCCGGGCTCGGGACGGCCTGAGAAGCGAAGGCACGCCGACGGGCACAGAAAAGCCCGGGTACACCAAGGGCGGCCCGGGCGAGAGAAAACGACCGCTTAGAAGCGGGTGGTGATACCGACGCGAATCCCGGCGCTGCCCCCGAGATCGATCTCTGCGGTCCGGCCGCCCAGGATCTGCTCGTACTCCCCGAGGCGCTCGTAGCTCAGACCGGCGTAGAGGGACGTCCGAGGCGTGAACCAGAATTCGCCCACGGCCTCAGCGTAGTAGCCGGCAATGAACTCGCTCGAATCCGCCTCCTCCTTCACGTCAATGGTCCGGGACGCTCCGGCAATGCGGAGGGACTCCGCCGCCGTGTAGGTTGAACCCACGTAGGCGCCGGCAAACCCCGCACTGACGCTCATTGCCAGACGCTCGGAAAGCTTCGCCCGGAGGCTCGGCCCCACGCGCACCAAGTAGTAGGCTCCCTTGATCTTCCAGTTGCCATCGATCACCGCGGCACCGGCCGTCGCGGTCGTCACGCGTCCCGTGCTGGTCTCGTTCAGCAGGGTCGTGGTCTCGAAGCCCTGTGCCGTCACGAGGACGCCATTGCCGTCGACGAGGTCGCGAAAGGAGGACGCGGTGTAGGGGGCATCCGGGACCACGCCGCCAAAGGTGCGGTAGAAGTCGGTCTGCACCGACAGCGTCGAACGCACCTCGCCGCTGGTCTTGCGATTAAAGTCAGTCAGGCCAACGGAGCCGTTGATACCCCACTCGATGCGATTGCCGATCCGACCCAGCCGGCGGCCGAGGGACACCTCCACACCACCGCCCGAGTCGCCGTCCACGACGGCGCCGGCTCCATCGGACCGGGCGCTGAAGATGCTCATGCCCACGCGGCCGTCCGAGGTCACCTGATCCTGTGTGGCGTAAGCCCACTCACGGGTGAAGCCCGGCGTGTAAGCCACAAAGTCACCGGCGACGAACGGAACGCCGTCCGCGTTGTTCAGGGAAAGCTGATAGCGGCCGAACGGCGTGGTCGTGACATTTCCGTTGGCGTCCTTTTCGGTGGCGCGGGCCGAATCGACGAGCATCTGGCCATTGTCGTAGACCCGCTGGTTCGAGGTCAGGTCGACGGTGACACCCGCCGGGACGGTGCCGAGCCGGCCAAACTTAACTTCCGCCAAGCTGCTGCTGGCTCGCATACCCACCGAGATGGTCCAGCCGGTGTCACGCACCATGAACTGGATCGGGATATCGGATTGCGCGCAAACGGCCGCGCAGGGGATGAGGGCAAAAGTGAGGCCGGCAAGCAGGGAACGATGGGACTTCATGAAGGTATTTCCGGATAAGACGCGAAAACGTCCCGAATGTTGCCCTAAATTCCGAGACAAATGCAACCGTGTCCTCACTCCGGGTTGAATCGCCCCCTGGCCGGTCCTTAGGCCCCGTGAAGAAGGTGATGGGAGACCGGGTGGTCCCCGGCCCCCCGGGCCCGCCCTTACTTGAATTCGTTGAACCTGTCCCGGGCCTCGTCTTCTTCCGCCAGCGCGTGGGCGACCTCCGGATCGATGACGGCCGCTGGCTCGCGCGGCCGGCAGCCGCGTTTACGCAGGTCCGCCTCGCGCTGCTCGAGCTCGGTTTCCTTTTCCTGCTGGGATTGGACCTTCTCGATAAGGCGGGCCTCGCGCTCGTGCAGCGCGGCCTTGCTCTACTGGAGCATGGCCTCCTGGCGTTCAAGTTCCGCGCGCGGCAAGCAGTGCCTCGCCCT
>CAMAXB010000072.1 GCA_945862035.1 Opitutus sp. GAS368 | reverse complement strand
ATCCCTGAGTCTGAACTCTCTGTTCTCTCAGTTACCTCCTGTAAAATGGATCGCTTCCGCGTTCTTCCGCGTGTTCCGCGGGCAGTCAATTCAGCGGAGCGTTTTGCGCAGGAATTTTACGCCTTTCACCGCGATCTCCTCCTGCGTCGGCTCGATGCGGCGCCAGATGGCCGCCGCCCGTGCGATGATCTTCACGTCCTGCGTGAACGACTCGATCACCACATCGCCGTCATAGCGGATCGCCTTCAGCGCCGCCGCGATGCCCGTCCAGTCAATCGAATCGGTCCCGGGCGTGCCGCGGTCCGACCCCGACGCATGCAGATGCCCGAGCCGCTTCCCGCACCGCCGGATCGCCGCCGCTTGGTTCTTCTCCTCGATGTTCATGTGGAAGGTATCCAGCAGGATCTTCAGCGCCGGATCATCCACCGCCTCCACCAGCTCAATCGCTTGATCGCAGGTGTTGAGAAAGTCCGTCTCAAAGCGATTCAGCGGCTCAACACAGAGCGTCACCCCGCGATCCCCCGCATACGCCGCGAGCGCCTTCAGGTGCCGCACCACGAGCTTTCGCTGCGCCCGCTTTGCCGCCGGCGTCTCCGCATCCGCCCGCCCCACTTCACTGTAGAAGGGCCCGATCAACGTCCGGCTGCCCAGGATCGGCATCCGGTCCACGAGTGTCTTCACATACTCAATCGTCGCCTGCTGGTGCGCTGGCGAACCGCGCAGATCCCGCCCGGGCCCAAAGGCCGCTGCGACGGAACCGGCCACCAGACCGTTCGCGTCCAGCTTCCGCCGGACGTGCGCCCAGTCCATGTCATCAGGCGACGCGACTGCGATCTCGACCGACTCAAAGCCCCATGCCCGGAACTTAGGAAACCAGCGGCAATGGCGGTCATTGAACGGACACGCAAAGAGGAAGGTGTTGATGCCGATTCTCATGGGGTAAAAACGTTGCGCGCCGCCTACGCGGACTGAAAGCCGTAGGCGTCGACGAGCGCCAGACACTCGCGGACCGGCCGCACGCCGCGCGAACAGCTCGGGTCCGACAGCGAGGCCGCCGCGACCGCGACGCCGAGCTTGAGTACCGCTTCCATCGGCCAGCCTTCGTGCAATCCGTAAAGAACACCCGCCGCCAGCGCATCACCCGCGCCGACCGCCCCCGCGATCTGGGCCGGCGGCACCCGCAGCGCCGGCTGCCAGAGGCCTTCGCCCGCCGCGCCGCGCGCATACACCGCCTCCGGGAAATGCAAGACCACCCACGCCTGCACGCCCGCCGACAGCAGCCGATCCGCCGCCGCCTCCACCTTCGCGCGCTGGATCACGCCGTCCACGCGCAGTGAAACGCCCGTGAGCCGTTCGGCCTCAAAGTCATTCGCGAAGAAGACATCCACCAGCGGTAGCGCCGGAAGCACCCGCGACGCGAAGCGCTGCCCATCCTCACTCACGCAGTCGATTGAGGTCATCAGCCCCGCCGCCCTCGCCCGCCGCAGCACCTCGCACGCGCGGGTCTCGTTCCCCTCCACTTCATCCAGCCGGTCGAGCAGCAGCAGATAACCCAGATGAAAGAACCGGGCCTTCGTCGTCCTGAAGTCAAAATGCTCGATGTCCAGCCGCGCATTCGCTCCGCGCTGGTGGAAGAAGGTCCGGCGACCCGTCGCCTCCACGGTCATCACGTCCGTGTAGCTGGTCGGCGCCGCGGCCGTCGTGCGCAGCTGCGTCACGTCGATCCCCCGCGCCACGCAGTCGTCGCGAATCCCGCGCCCATCGGCGTCATCACCGACCAACCCGACCGCGGAAAGCGGAAAGGCTGCACCGAGCTGCGCGAGGTCGACCAGGATATTGTAGGGCGAGCCGCCATTGCTCGACGACTGCCGGCAGATCGAGGCGAGCGCATCCTGCGCCGGCCAGGTGTCGATGAGCTTGATGTGATCGACGATCCAGTTGCCACCCGCGAGGAGTCCTGTGCGCATGGCTCAGGGAGTCGGCACGACCTGACGGGTGCGATGGGATTCCAGCGCCGCTGCCCAGATTTCATGCGAGGCCACCGCCTCGTCCGGCGTCGCGCAGCCAAAGCGCCCGTCGAGCAGCCCAGCTCGCTCGGCGATGAACGCCGCCCACATCTGCATGAGCAGGTCAGGAAAACCGACCTCGAAGATCCCGCCGGTGATCGTCTTGAAGGGCATCGCAAACCCGAGGTCCGTCTTCTCCCACCATTGCTCCTTGTCGCGCCGATAGGTCCACAGGGTCTTCGGCTCCTTGGTCGAATAGCGCACGCCCCGATCCGTCCCGAGGATCTCGATGAACCAGGTGTTGGTCTCCGTCGGCGCCATGCGCTTGGTCTCAATCGTCATCGGCACCGGCTGCCCGTCGACCTGCGTCACGCAGTGCAGCGTGGCATTGTCCCACGTGTCACAGACCGCCGTTCCGCCCTTCCCATCCGGACGGGTCGCATAGATCTTCTGCAGCTGCGCGTAAACCGACGCGGGTTTCCACCCGAGTCGCAGCGGCACGTGCACCGCATGCAGTCCGAGATCGGCCATTACGCCGGCCTCGCCGCAAAACTGATTCTGACGCTTCCAATTGATCGGCTTCGTCGGATCGAGGTCACTTGAATGCACGAAGCCCGACCGGATCTCCAGCACGCGCCCGAGCCCGCCCTGCGCCACCAGTTGCAGTGCCCGCTGCGCACCGGGCAAAAAAGGAAACTCTGACGACACACGCACAAAACGCCCGAGCCTCACCGCCTCGTCCCGGATCCGCCGCGCGGCCGCGAGGTCGATGCCAAAGGGCTTTTCCGCCAGCAGGTCCTTGCCCGCCCGCAGCACATCGAGGTAGATCGCCTCGTGCAGGTGGTGCGGCACGGCGACATAGACCACGTCGACATCCGCCGACGCCAGCAGCGCGCGGTGGTCGGCCGTCAGTAACCGCACCGAAGGAATCGTCCGAAACCAATCCAGCAGGGCAGGCTGCAGGTCACAGACCGCGGTCAATTCGACGCGCACCGGAAAGTTCTCCAGCGCAAACCAGCGGGCAAAGGCCGAGGCCGCCTCGCGGCCCATCAGGCCGCCACCAATAATCCCAACCCGGACAAGTGGCCGCGTGCTCATGGTCAGCAGATCAGCGGAGAAAGCGGATCGCCTCTTCCGCCCCCGCGCCATCGTGCACCACGGCCATCAGCGCCCGCGTCATGCGGGCCGGATGCGGGTGTTGGATGATATTGCGGCCATAAACGATGCCCGATGCGCCCTGCTTCAGCAGCGCCTCGGTCCGCGCGAGGATCTCCGCCTCCGGGGCCCGACCCCCACCGCGCACCAGCACCGGGACACCCCCGGCGATGCGGATCACCTGATGATAGTCGGCCACGTGGTCGGTCGGATCCGCCTTGATCACATCCGCGCCGAGCTCCACCGCCTGCCGCACCAGAGGGAGGATTTTGGCGAGGTCGCCATCCACCAGATAGCCCCCGGCCTCGGCATTGGGGCGGAACACCAGCGGCTCGATCATGAGCGGCATCGCGTAGTGGTCGCATTGCACCTTCAGCGTCGCGATGTTCTGGATGCACTGGTCGGTCAGCTCGGGCTGATTGGGTAGCTGGAAGAGATTCACCACCACGCAGGCCGCATCGAGCCGCACCGCCTGCAGCACGGGTTCGCCGATCAGACGGGAAAAGAGGGTGCGCGGGAGTTCGCGACCATAGACATTCGCCGTGTCGGTCCGCAGCACGAGCGCGGGCTTGGGGCGAACCGGGTGGGCCTGTAGGCGCATCGCCTGACCCACCGTCAGTTGAATCGCATCGGGCGCTGCATCGATCAGCGCGTGCACCGCCGCGGAAAGGTCCTCAATGCCCGCAAGGAAGCTGCCTTCGTTGAAGAAGCCGTGATCCAGGGCGACATCGAAGCAGCGACCGGACCGGGGATTGAAGAGGCGATGGAGCCGCGCAGACTTCATGGGGGGCAAGGGGATCCCTGCAACAAACCGGCCCCCGCGCCCCACCGCAATCTCTGAGTGGCCGGCGGCGGCCGCCGATTTGAAAATTTCAAATCTGAGACCTGAAATTCTGACCCGGTCCCACCGGGTCAGCCGTCATTCGGGCTTCTCCCGCAGCACCGTCGCGATCTCCCCCGTCTTCCGCGCCCCGTACAGCCAGACCAGCGCCTCCGAGCGCACCCAGCCTTCGTTGCCATTCTCGGTGATGACATGATCCCAGCTCAGGAAGGTCCGATCGACGATGACCATCGTACCGGGGAAGAGCGTCGCCGCCTGCTGGTTGGTCATGAGCTCCGAGGGGACCGCGCGCACGTCCGAGGTCTCGGTCACAAAGGCCGCCAACGGGTCCGCCAGCACGCCATGCCGCGCGATCGCATCGACCGCACCATAGCCGACCGCGCCGCCCACCACCGCCACCACCGCGCCACTGATGAGCCAGATCCGCGGACGGATCGGCGTGTAAAGGGAGATCACAACCAGCCCGAGGCCGATCGACAGGGCCGACGCCCCGACCAAACCCAGTCGTTCCCAACTCGCCACCGACAGGCGACCCGCGAGACGGTCCGAAGGACGTCCCACCAGCAGGCGCCGCAGCGCCGGATCGACGCCGTCCAGCTCGCTCAGCCCCGTGAGAATCCCCGCCTGCACCGCGCGCTCCTCGCGATTGACTGCCCACGCCGCCGTCCAGTGTCCGGCCGCCGGCCCCCACTGCCCGATCTGGCCGCGCGCCAGCGCCGCGTTGTGATGCAGCGCCCAGTCACCCGGCCGCTGGCTTGCCGCCAGCGCCCAACCCGAGGCCGCCTCCGCAAATTTGCCCTCCCCATACGCCGCCGCCGGATCCGCCGCCGGGGGCGCCATCGTCGCCGCGTGCAGCGTCTGCACCGCCGTCACGCCCAACACCGCCAGCAGCGCGACCGTCGCCAGCGGCGGCAGCCAATGTCCGTGCCGCACCGGCAGCCACGTAAGCTGCGGCAGGGGCGCGACCCGATCCAGCGCCGCCGTCGCGCGCTCCGGCCAGTCGGGCGCGAGGTGGTGACGCGGGGAAAACAACGCCTCCTCGGACTCGGCCCACAGCGTCCGCCAGGTTTCCGGCTCCGTCGTGCTCGCCGCCAGCTCGTCCGCCGTCGGCACCGCCAGCCCCACCGGCCAGAGCTGCGTCGTCAATTCCCGCCAGCGCTCCAGCCGCGCCGCAGAGCGATCCCCGCCGCGCATCTCGGACAGCACGCGCCGCAGCGCCCGCCGCGACACCCGCCGCGCACGAAACGCATCCTCACGCCGCGCACGTCCCAGCGCCAGGCCGAGCCAGAGCAGCAGCGGAGGCGCCAGCGCCACGATGACCAAAGCGGCCCGCGGGCGCACCGTCGGTCCCGGGCGGACATCCCCCGCCGGAAACGGCCCCGGCGGCAGCACAATCGCCGAGGTTTCACTCTCGAGCGCCGAGGGCGCGGCCGCCGCGGACGTGCGCGCCGGCGCAATCATGAACCCCACCAGCAGCGCGCAGGCGACCAAGGTGGCGCGCGTTGTCCCCAACGCGCGGGCTCGGAGCGGCTTCGCCGCAACGGGTTGGGGACAACGCGTTCCACCTTGTCTGGCGGCTTCGCTGAAGGAAATACGACTCACCAGTCACGCCCTCCCGCCGGCCCTTGGGTCGTCTCGCCCTGGAGCGCGCGATACAGCGCGCCCGGGGAATCCTCCTCCGTCACTTCCTTGTAGCGTCGCATCAGGATCGCCCGGATCGGGTCGTCCGACTGCACCGTGTCGCTCACATCGAGCTGGCCGGGGGATGCCTGCAGTTTCTTCGCCGGGGGCTTGGCCCCGTTGATGCGCGCCGCTTCCTTGCGCAGCTCGCCGAGCGTCGCATCCGTGATCGCGATGCCGCCCTCGCCGATCGAATCCGCCGCCGTCGTCTGCGAACCCTGGCCATTGGTTTGGGAAGGCGCATCCTCCTCGTCGCGGGCTTCCTTGGGTTCCTCCGGCGGACGCGTGCTCTCGACCGCGCCATCGCGCCGGGCCAGGCGATTCAACTCGGCCCGCAGCTCCGCCCAGTTCGCATACGTCGGGCTACGCTCCTCGCCAAAGGCCACCGCATCCAACGCATCGCGCAACGCGCCTTCTTCCAAAGCATTGCCCTGGGCGAAAGTCTGCACGCCATACGCGATCGTGAGCTCGGCCATCTGCTGGAGGTCATCGATCTCCAACCGGGGATGCCACGCGAGGTGATGCGCCAGCCATTGCAGCTGCTCCCCGGCACTCATTTCCGAAAATCCATCCGCCTCCTCCTGGTGGGCCGAGACGCGCGGCAATCCGAACACCATGGCCGCCGCCACCACGAGGGGCAGCGCCGCCGCGGCGGCCGCCGTGGCCTTGGCCTGCGCCGAGGCGCCGGCGGCCGCGCGCACGATTGCCCGCGCGCGCGGCCGCACGCCGAGCTCGCGCCACAACCCGGCCAGCCCGAGCACCACCCCGAGCGCGAGGAACCACTGGTAGCGGTCCTCCTCATTCAGCTTCTCGCGCTCCGCGTCGCGGACCTTGCGGCCCAGCTCGACGGTCTCAGCGAGCAGCGCGGGCACATCGAGCCCACCGCTGACGTCGCGGTAAATCCCCGCCTCACCCGCCGCCAGGGCCCGCAGCGTCGTCAGCTCCAACCGCGAACGCGCACTCGCCCGGCCATCCCAGTCCGGCACGTCGCCGCCCTCTGCCGTACCCACACCCAGCGAGATGATCATCACGCCCCGGTTCTGCAGGCGCGTGAGCTCCGCCCGCCAGCCCTCGGTCGTGCTCTCGCCGTCGCTAAAAATAAAGAGGGTCCGGTCCGCGTCCTTTTCCTGACTAAACCCGTCGTTCGCCGCCCGCAGCATCCCGGTGTAGTCCGTGCCACCCTGCGGCAGATAATCCGGTTCTAGATCGGGCAGGAATTCGCGCAGGATCTGATAATCCGAGCTCAGCGGCACCTGCATGAAGCCCGTGCCCGCAAACACGACCAGCCCCACCCGCTCGCCCTCGAGGGCATCGAGCATCGCGCGGACATGACGCTTGGCCAGGTCGAGCCGCGACGGCCGCACGTCCTCGACGCGCATGCTGCGCGAGAGATCGATCGCGATCAGAATTTCCCGCGAGGGCTCCACCCCCGACCGCTCGAGCGCACCCCACTTGGGCCGCGCCAGCGCCACGATGCCCAGCACCAGCGCAAGCGCCAGCAGCCACGGGCGTCGGCGACGGATCGACTGCAGGGCCTGGACGTGCGCACCGACGACCGACACGCGCGACATCCCCGGACGCGCGATTTTCGCCGCACCCAGACCGGACGCGAGCAGCGCCACCGCCGGGACGATGAGCAGCCAGAGAAAAATGGGTTGGCCCCACTCCATCAGGAAGCTCCTTTCCGCACCTGCAGCACCGCGCCCAGCAGCGCCAGCCCGAGGCAGGGCAGGCCGGGCGCGAGGAACCAGGTAAAGAGCTCCGTCGTCACGCGCAGCGCGGGCGCCTCAAATTCAACCTGCTCGGCCCGATCAATCGCGGCAAAGGCCGCCTGGATCGCGGCGGTGTCCGACGCCGGGAAGTACAGCCCATTGGTCCGCTCCGCGAGGTCGCGCAGCAGGAGGCCGTCGATTTCCGATCGCTTCAATTCCGTGCCCGTGCGCCGGCCTTCGCGGTCGAAGACGGGCATCGGGACCATGCCGCCGACGCCCGCTCCGATGGTGTAGATGGGGATGGACCTCTCCGTGGCCAGCACCGACACCTGCCGCGGGTCGAGGTCGCCGCGATTGCTGGCGCCATCCGTCAGCAGCACGATGAAGGACCCGAGCCGCTGCGGGCCGTCGGTCCGCGCGCCCTGCTGCAGGCGGTTGAGCGCCACGCCGATCGCATCGCCAATCGCGGTACCGTCCTCGATCGCCCCGATGGTGAGGTGGGCGGTCTGCCGGCGCAGCCAGTCGTGATCAAAAGTCAGCGGCGAAAAGGTATAGGCGCGGCCCGCAAACACGACGACGCCAATGCGGTCGTTCGGACGACGGTTGATGAAGGCCTCAATGATCGGCTTCACCGTCTGCAGGCGGTTAAGCGTGCGGCCATCGGTCAGAAAATCCTCCGCGTACATGCTGGTCGAGAGATCGATCGCCAGGACAAAGTCATGCCCCGGCCGTTTCTCCGGATCCTTTTCCTCGATCCACTGCGGCCGCGCCATCGCCACCGCGAGCAGGCCGAGCCCGAGATAGGCCATGGCCGCCGGCCACGGCGCGGGCGGCGTCGCCGCGCCACGACTCCAGGCCGCCGCATGCGGCACGACAAACACGGCCACCCGCCGCCAACGCCGCGCAACCGCGACGAGCGCCAGCGCGAGCAGGGCGAGCAGCCACCACGGATTCTCGAAGGCCCACATCTTCATGCCCGAACCTCCAAGGCCGACGATCCGTTTAACCACGGATGGACACGGATGGACACGGATCCAGAGAGATCTGTTTCCACTGTAGCCGGGCTCGCTGAGCCCGGTCGCAGGTCGCAGGTGCACACGATCTTCGGACCGGCCTCAGCGAGGCCAGCTACACCGAGCCGATTTCCGTATCCGTGTTGATCCGTGTTCATCCGTGGTTAACTCGGTTTGAACCTCACCGGCCGGCCGCGGCGGCGCGTGCGCGGCGGTGGAAGAAGTCGACCGTGGCGTCGAAGACGGATTCATCCGTGCGAAACGGCTGCCGGTCCCGCACCAGCGGGAAGAGGTCGTGAAAATGCTCCTCGCGGCTCGCCGTCCACTCGGCATGCGCCGCGCGGCTCGCCGCGGAGCCCGTGTTCAATTCCGTCACCTGTCCCGCCACCGGATCGAAGACCGACAGCCGCTCATTCGCAGGCAACTCCAGGTCCCAGGGATCGTCCGCGCGAAACCCAACCGTCTGGTAACGCCGGCTGATCGCCCGCCAGTCCTCCGGCTCCGGACCGGGGGCGAAGGGGCCGAGCCAAGCGAGCACACTGTGACGCGAGGCGGCGCGCGACAGGAGGCGCCAGGGAATGTTGACGACCGACGGCCCGTCGAGCGGCGGCGGCGCCTGCCCGAGCAGCATCGACGCGGTGTGCAGGGTCGCATCGCGGCCCGGCACCGGCCGGCGCAGCCAGAAGTCCGTGGGCGACACATACAGCAGGCCGATGCGGTCGCGGTTGAAGGAACCGATCAGCATGATCAGCGCCGCCAATTCGAGCAGCACATCGCGACGCGTCCGCCCGGCAGAGCCGAACTGCAGCGAGGGATCGTCCTCAAACACCAGCAGCACGCTGACCTCGCGCTCCTCGACGAATTTCTTGCGGTAGGGCTCGCCGAGGCGGGCCGTCACATTCCAGTCGATGTCGCGGAGGTCATCACCCCACGCGTACTTCACAACCTGGTCGAACTCCATGCCGCGCCCGCGGAAGACCGAGCGGTAGTCGCCCGTGAGCATGGTCGTGACCGACTGCCGCAGCCGCCACTCGAGATGCGCCAGCAGCGAAGGCGACACGCCCAGCGTGGCCGGATCGGCACCAGGAATGGGCGCTAGGGCGGACATGGCAGGTGGGGCTGGACCTAAATTCAGTTAACCACGGATAAACACGGATGCACACGGATAACCCCGGACCGGAAAATCATGACAATTCTCCCCTCCGTTCCGAATCCGTGTGCATCCGTGTTCATCCGTGGTTAAAAATCGGGTGGTCCGACCGATCGGGTTTACCGCTTCTCCGCCGCGCTCGTCGGCGGGACCGGGGTGCGCTCGACCACCCCACGGAGGATGTCATCGGCGCTGATGCCGGCAGCTTCCGCATCGTAGGTCAGGCCCATGCGGTGGCGCATGACGTCCGCAAACACTTCCTGGAGCAGCGCCGGCGGGAGGAAATCATAGCCGCGCAGCCAGGCCAGCGCCTTGCCGGCCTGGTAAAGGCTGAGCGAGGCGCGGGGTGAGGCGCCGTAGGAGAGCAGGGCCTTGCCCTTGCGGCCGGGCATCGGGGCCTCGGCGGAGGGCTGCGTCAGCGCACGCGTCGCGCGGACCAGCGCCAGCATGTAGCGGTGGATGGGCTCGGCCACGTAGACATTGTCCACCTCGTTGCGCAGCGCGAGCAGTTCGGCGCCATCGGCGACCGCCTGCAGCTTGGGTTGGCTCGTCACCTTGCCCCAGCGGAGGACCATCTCGTACTCCTCGTTCTCCTTCGGGTAGTCGAGCTGCAGCTTGAAGAGGAAGCGGTCGCGCTGGGCCTCGGGCAGCGCGTACGTGCCCTCCTGCTCCACCGGGTTCTGCGTCGCCATGACGAAGAACGGCTCGGGCAGGCGATTCGAGACGCCGCCAATCGTCACCTGATGCTCCTGCATCGCCTCGAGCAGCGCGCTCTGCACCTTCGCCGGCGCGCGGTTGATCTCGTCGGCCAGCACCAGATTGGCAAAGACCGGACCGCGGTGCGGCGTGAACTCACCCGTCTTGGGCTGGAAAATCATCGTGCCGACGACATCGCTCGGCAGCAGGTCGGGCGTGAACTGGATGCGCTCGAACTTCAGGCCCAGCACGGTGCCGAGGCTCTTGACCAGCAACGTCTTCGCGAGGCCGGGCATGCCCTCCAGCAGGACGTGGCCTCCCGCCAGCAGCGAGACGAGCAGGCGCTCGACGATGACGTCCTGGCCAATGACGGCCTTGGCGATCTCCGTGGATACTTTTTGAGCCCACGGCCGCTGGGCGGCACGGGGGGAGGCGGGAACGGAAGCTTGCATGAGGAATTCGGCGGGCAATCGGGCGAAACGCTCGGGGCAGCCGGCACGGGGAATGCGCGGGAAAAAACAATAACCGCGTTCCATGAACACCGCCCGGATCCATGCCGCAAATTCATACTGCAACGACCGGTGGGATTCTTGAACCGCGCTGGCCGGCGAGAGCCCGGCCAAGGCGTTACCCTAGCTGGATTTGGGCCATGGTCACGACCGGAAGCACAAGGTGACAAATTTCCGGGGTCCCCCCGGGCTCTGGCCGCTCATCGCAAATGGCCAGCGAGACAGAGGGGCAACCACAGATGAACACATATGGACACAAATGGATCAAACCCACTTGGAGACGGGGTCGACCGGCCTTAACTGTAGCCGGGCTCGCTGAGCCCGGTCTGAAGTGCGTATCGAGGCCTCGCCGGGCGAGAAACGTCCCCCCGTTCAGGATGGCTGGAAGGTGGAACGCGTTGCCCCTAACGCGTTGGATTGAGCGGCTTTCAAGCCAGCGTGTTGAGGGCTGTATGGACCGGAGACATGGGTGACACATTGACGGGGACATGGGTAACACTTTGGGGATGCCATGGCATACCCCTGATCTGATGTCCTCCCGACTCGAGTTTGTGCTTCTGGCCAGCCAAGCTGGCGTCAACTTCCGGCAGCTGTGCC
>CAMAXB010000071.1 GCA_945862035.1 Opitutus sp. GAS368 | reverse complement strand
CTCGACCTCGGTCTCGAGCACAAGATCCTCGAGAAGAAGGGCGCCTGGATCGCCTACCAGGGCGAGCTCGTCGGCCAGGGCCGCGATGCCGCCAAGCAGGCGATCAAGGAAAAGCCCGAGCTGGCCGCCAAACTCACCAAGGCCATCCTGGAGAAGGTGACCGTCACTGGCGGTGCCAGCGTCACCGGTGAAGCCGCGGCCGAGGCCTGATTCCCCGCTGATCTCTTCGTTTTCCCCGGCCGGACGCTTCGCGCGTCCGGCCTTTTTTCTCGAAACCCCTTGGCCGGCTTTTCGTTAAGGATCGCGATGCAACGATGAACGAGAAGGGCGTCGCGCCGTTGACGCGCGGGGGTCCTTGGACGTTGATGCGAACCGCCCCCTCAGGCCTCCGCCGCCGCCAACGAACGGCTCCCGGGCTCCAACCGACATGACCACCGCCGACCTCGCCGCCCAGACCATGCCCGCCGGCACCGGCGCGCACGCCTTCGAGGTGCGCGGCCTGTGCAAGACGTACGGCAGCGGCCCTTCGGCGGTCCAGGCCTTGGTCGGCGTCGATCTCGACCTCCATCCCGGCGAACTGGTGGTGCTGCTGGGAGCGTCGGGCTCCGGCAAGTCAACCCTGCTCAACCTGCTCGGCGGCCTCGATTCGCCGACCGCGGGCACCCTGCGTTACCGCGGGTGGAACCTCGGCCAGGCCGACGAGGCCGGCCTCACCCGCTACCGACGCGACGTGGTGGGCTTCGTCTTCCAGTTTTATAATCTTATCCCGAGCCTGACTGCCCGCGAGAATGTCGCGCTGATCACCGAGATCGCCCGCCACCCCATGCCGACCGCGGAGGCCTTGGAACTCGTCGGCCTCACGCCCCGCGCCGAGCATTTCCCGGCCCAGCTTTCCGGTGGCGAGCAGCAGCGTGTCGCGATCGCGCGAGCCATCGCCAAGCGGCCCGAGGTCCTGCTTTGCGACGAGCCGACCGGCGCGCTCGACGTGAAGACCGGCATCACCGTGCTCTCCGCCGTGCAACGCATCAACCGCGAGCTCGGCACCCTCACCGTCGTAATCACGCACAATGCCATTCTCGCCGAGATGGCCGATCGCGTGTTCACGCTGTCCGACGGCCATATCCACCACGCCCGTACGAACGCCGACCCCAAGCCGGTCGAGACGCTCGCCTGGTGAGCGCCGGTCCGCGGCCATGAACAACCTCGACCGCAAGCTCCTGCGCGATCTCCGGGCGCTGAAATCACAGGCGCTGGCGGTGGCCGTCGTGATGGCCTGCGGGCTCGCGATGATGATCATGACGCGCAGCCTGATCGTGTCGCTCGAGAGCGCACGCGAGGGTTACTATGAGCGTCACCGCTTCGCGGAGGTCTTTGCCTCGCTCAAGCGCGCCCCAAAGTCCGTCGCTGAGCGCATTGCCACGCTGCCCGGCGTCGCCGCGGTGCAGCCGTCCGTCGCGATGCAGGTCACGCTCGACCTACCGTCCATGGACGAGCCCGCGGTTGGCCTGATCAACAGCCTGCCCGACCGCGGCGAGCCGACGCTCAACCGGCTATACCTGCGCACTGGGCGCCTGCTCGCACCGGGCGCGCGCAACGAGGCGCTGGTCGGCGAGGCCTTCGCCGAGGTCCACGGGCTCAAGCCGGGCGACACCGTTTCCGCCATCCTCAACGGCCGCAAGATCCCGCTGCGCATCGCCGGCATCGTGCTCGCGCCGCAATTTGTTTTTGAGGCGCCGCCCGGTGCGGCGCTACCCGACAACCGCACCTTCGGCGTCTTCTGGATGCGCGAGGAGGAACTCGCCGAGGCCTACAGTCTGGAGGGTGCCTTCAACACCCTGGCCGTCTCGCTCGCGCCCGGCGGCAGCGAAAGCGCGGTCATCGCGGCGATCGACCGTGTGCTGGAGCCGTACGGTGGCCTCGGTGCCTACGGCCGGGCGGACCATCCATCGGACGTGCGCGTCGACGATGAGATCCGCGTGCTGCAGGGTCTGTCCTTTGGTTTCCCCCTCGTGTTCCTCAGTGTCGCCGCGTTCATGACCAATGCGGTGATGAGCCGGCAGATCACGCTGCAGCGCGAGCAGATCGCCATCCTTAAGGCCTTTGGCTTCACCAACCGGCAGATCGGAATCCACTTCATCAAGTTCGCGCTCGTGATCGTGGCAATTGGCACGATCAGCGGCGCGATCTGCGGTTACCTGCTCGGCCAGAAGCTGGTGGGCATGTACCACCTCTTTTTCCGCTTTCCCGACCTCACGTTCATCCTCGCCACCGGCGCGCTGGTTGCCGCCGGCGGTGCGAGTGCCTTGGCCGCGCTCGTGGGCGTGGCGGGAGCCGTCCGGCGGATTGCCGCGCTCTCCCCGGCGGAGGCGATGCGGCCCGAGCCGCCCGCGAGTTTCCGCCCAGCCTTCTTCGAGCGCATCGGCGTCGCCCGCGGCTTTAGCGTCACGTTTCGCATGTCCCTGCGCAACATCGAGCGCAAGCCGGTCCAAGCCGCCCTGACCTGCGCCGCGCTCGCGCTTGCGACCGGCATCCTCGTGATCCCGAATTCCCTGCGCGACGGGATTAGCCACATTCTCGACTTCCAGTGGGACCTCTCGCAGCGCCAGACGGTGACCGTCTCTCTGGTCGAGCCCAACTCACCCCGCGCGCTCGCCGACCTGCGCGCCCTGCCGGGCGTCATTACCGCCGAGCCCTACCGCGGCGCACCCGTCGAGGTGCAGGCGGGCAATCGGACGCGCCGGCTGGGACTCTCGGGCATTCCGGCCGGAGCCCAGCTCAGCCGCGTGATCGACGGATCGGGCCGCCAGATCACGCTGCCCAAGAACGGCGTGGTTTTGTCGCGGACCCTCGCGGAGACCCTCGGTCTCCAACCGGGTGATACGGTACGGCTGCGCATTCTCACGGGCGAGCGCCCGACGCGCGATGTGCTTCTCGTCGGAGTCGCGGAGGACTTCGCCGGGATCGCGGCCTACATGGACATGGATGCGCTAAACCGCCTGCTGCAGGAAGGCGACCGGATTACCGGCGCGCGCATCACGGTGGCAGAGGGACGCTGGCGCGAGTTTCTGACCGCGATCAAGAACACGCCGCGGGCGGCGGGCGTGGTCATTAAGGAGGCGATGCGCTCCAGCTTCCGCAAGACGACCGCGGAGAGCATCGGGCTCCTGCAGACGATCTACCTCGGCTTCGCCACGGCCGTGGCGTTTGGCATCGTCTACAACAGCGCGCGCATCTCGCTCTCCGAGCGCGCGCGCGAACTTGCGACCCTGCGCGTGCTCGGCTTCAGCCGCGGCGAGGTGGGGTCGGTGCTGGTCGGGGAACTGGTGATCCTGACGCTCGTCGCGATTCCCTTTGGGTTGGTGGCCGGGTCCTTCATGGCCAAGGTCATCATCAGCACGGTCAACACCGAGACCGTGCGGCTGCCGCTGATCCTGACTGCCTCAAACTACGCCTTTGCGGTGCTCGTGGTCACGCTGGCAACCTCGGCCTCGGCCCTGCTCGCCTGCCGGCGGCTCAACCAGCTCGACCTGGTCGGTGTGCTCAAGGCCCGCGACTGAGGAAGACCATGAATTTTCCACCACGAAATACACCAAAGACACGAAATCCCAACCAGCGGAAGGGAAGCCCGACATGCCCACGGTCAATCTTCCGACCAGTTCGCAGACTTTCGTGTCTTTCGTGTTTTTCGTGGTAAACACCTTCCATCCATGACCAACGAGACCGCACCTGCACCCTTCGATGGCGACGCCCCGCTGGCTCCGCGCAAGCGGCGCTGGTTGCCGTACGCCGGAGGCGCCCTGCTCGTCGCCCTGATTAGCGCCGGCCTTTGGCCGCGGCCGCTGCCGGTGGAGACAGCGACGGCCGCGCGCGGGCCGCTGATGGTGACGATTGATGAGGAAGGGCAGACCCGCGTACGGCATCGCTACGTGGTGTCGAGCCCCGTCGCGGGTCATCTTCGCCGCATTGATTTCAAACCCGGCGCGATGGTCGAGGCGGGCCAGACGGTTCTCGCCACGCTGGAGACGGGCGCGGCGGATTTGCTCGATGCGCGCAGCCAGGCGCAGGCCGAGGCTCGCGTGCGCGGCGCGGAGAGCGCGCGGGAGCAGGCCTCGGCGCGTCAGGTCGGCGCGGCGGCCACGCTCGCGCTGGCGCGCATGGAACTTGAGCGCGCGCGTTCGCTCGCCAACGAGCGCGTGATCTCGCGTCAGGATCTCGACGCCACCACGACGCGCGAGTTGACGGCGGTTCAGGAGGAGCGTGCGGCCACGTTTGGCCTGCAGGTGGCGGAGTACGAACTTGAGCAGGCGCGTGCGGTGCTGAATCGCGGCCAGCCCGGCGCACCCGGAGAAGTGTCGATTCCCGTGACCTCGCCGGTCGGCGGGCGCATCCTGCGCGTGATGCAGGAAAGCGCGCGCAATGTGCCCGCGGGCTTTCCACTCGTGGAAGTGGGCGATCCGGCGGATCTTGAGGTGCGCATCGAAGTGCTGTCGCGCGACGGCGTGGCCATCACGCCGGGCGCGCGGGTTTTTCTTGAGCAGTGGGGCGGTGAAAAGGCGCTGGAGGCGCGGGTGCGCCTGGTGGAGCCCGCGGCGTTCACGAAAATCTCCGCGCTCGGCGTGGAGGAGCAGCGCGTGTACGTCATCGCGGATTTTGTGGATTCCTTTGAGGCCCGGCCGACCCTCGGTGACGGCTACCGGGTTGAGGCGCGCATCGTGCAGTGGTCGAGTGAGAACGTGCTGCGCGTGCCGGCGGGTGCGCTGTTTCAGCGCGACGGCGGGTGGCAGACCTTTGTGCTGGAGGGTGGCCGCGCGCAGTTGCGGGCAGTGAAGCCCGGTCGCGCGAACGGCGTCGAGACCGAGATCGTCGACGGGCTGACGGAAGGCACCGTCGTGGTGGTGTATCCGGGTGACCGCGTGGCGGACGGTTCGCGCGTGAGCGCGATCGTGGTGGCGACGGGCAAGTAAACAATCCGAAGGAGGAACCGCGAAGGGCGCCAAGGGGCGCGAAGCTTGGAATCTCGGGGCCGGCGAGGGAAGGCATCGGTTCGACCTTTCGTCATTCGGATTTCGTCATTCGGATTTTTGTGCACGGCCCCACCCGTGCTTTGACTTTGCCCTTCGCGGGGCGCCGCGTTTC
Source organism: Opitutus sp. GAS368 (assembly GCA_945862035.1). GTDB lineage: Bacteria > Verrucomicrobiota > Verrucomicrobiia > Opitutales > Opitutaceae > CAMAXB01. Next base: position 6,284 of record CAMAXB010000071.1, on the reverse strand, counting down.
GGTGGGGGATGGGATCTCTCTCCGACACCATCGCCGCGCTCGGCACGCCGGTTGGCACCGCCGCGCTTGCGGTGATCCGCGTGAGCGGGCCGGCGAGCGCCGAGCTGAGTGCGATCGTGGGCGGGGCCACTCCCCCACCCCGCGTGGCCACGCATGGCGACTATCGTGCGCGTGACGGGCGGCTCGTGGACGATGTCGTCGCGACGTTTTTCAAGGGCCCGCAGTCCTACACGGGCGAGGACTCGCTGGAGATTTCGAGTCACGGCAACCCGCTGATCGCGCAGACGATCCTCGAGGATCTGTACGCGCGCGGCTGCCGTCCGGCTGAGCCGGGCGAGTTCACCCGCCGCGCGTTTCTCAATGGACGCTTGGACCTGAGCCAGGCGGAGGCGGTGATGGACCTCATCCACGCGCGCAGCGAACGCGCACTGGCCGCCGCGAACCAACAACTCCGTGGCAGCCTCGGACGGCATCTGGCGACATTGACCGAGGCCGTGCTGGTCGTGCTGGCACGGGTTGAAGCCTACATCGATTTCCCGGATGAGGACCTCCCGCCGGAAGACCGCGTGGTGGTGGCGCAGGCGCTGGCCGACGTTCTACGTGGAACGGACCGCCTGCTGGCCACCCACCGCTATGGCGACCTGCTGCGCGGAGGGATTAAGACCGTCATACTCGGCGAGCCCAACGCGGGCAAGAGCAGCCTGCTCAATCGGCTGGTTGGACATGAACGCGCGCTGGTCAGCGCGGAGCCGGGTACGACGCGGGACTATCTGGAGGAGCCCCTTCTGGTGGGCCCGCATGCCCTCCGACTCATCGATACCGCAGGGTTGAGAACTGACCCCGAAGCGATTGAACAGATGGGCATCACCAAGACCTTGGAGCGGGCCGCCGATGCGGATCTTATTCTCTGGGTGGTGGATGCCAATCGACCGGTCCCTCCTCTTCTCCCGGAAATCGCGGATCGAATGAGCGCGGCGAACACCGTGGTCGTCCTGAACAAGGTCGACCTGCTCGCCCAAGGCGCCCTGCCCTGTACGATTCCGGTCGGGCTGGAGGCGCTGCGGGTCTCGGCGTTGACGGGTGTGGGGCTGGAGGCGCTGATTGAGGGCATCATCTGCCGGGCGGACGCCTTTCAGGTCCTGCAGGGCGAGGAGATTATCGCGATCAACGCCCGGCATGCTGACGCACTGCGGCGGGCCCGGGAGTGCCTCCGGTCGGCCCAGGATAAGTTGGCGCCCGGTGCGGCGTCAGAGCTGCTGGCCAGCGACCTCCGGGGGGTGCTCGACGCGCTGGGGGAAATCGGCGGCAAGATCGACCACGAGCGCATGCTCGACCACCTCTTCGCAACCTTCTGCATCGGCAAGTAGACGATTTAGGAACCGAAACTGAGTTTTACCACGGATGGACACAGATGAACACGGATCAGGAGATCATTGCTCCTGGCGCCGGTGCCGGTTTCGAATCCGTGTGTACCCGTGTCCATCCGTGGTTAAGGATTTCTGCCTCAAGACGTGATCTACAATCGCACACCATTCGACGTCATCGTCTGCGGCGCCGGCCATGCGGGCTGCGAGGCTGCGTTGGCCGCGGCTCGCATGGGGGCCTCCACCCTTCTGCTGACGGGAAACCTCGATACCGTGGCGCAGATGAGCTGCAATCCGGCTATCGGCGGCCAGGCCAAGGGACAGATGGTTCGTGAGATCGACGCCCTCGGCGGCGAGATGGGCATCACGACGGATCTGACCGGAATCCAGTTCCGGCTGCTGAATGAGTCCAAGGGCGCCGCAGTGCAATCTCCTCGGGCCCAATGTGATAAGAAAGCCTATCAGTTCCGGCTCAAGCACACCCTGGAGCTCCAGCCCAATCTGCAGATGTTCCAGGCAACGGTCACTGGGTTGATTTACAGCGGTCAGAAGGTCACCGGTGTCCGCACCAATCTCGACCTCGATTTCGCCGGTACGACCGTGGTCGTGACTACGGGCACCTTCCTCCGCGGCCTGATGCACATCGGCCAGAACAAGAACGAGGGCGGGCGTCTGGGCGATTTTAGCGCGAAGACCCTTTCCTCCAGTTTTCTCGAGGCAGGCATCGATCTCCAACGACTCAAGACGGGCACCCCACCCCGGCTTCTAGGCCGGAGCCTGGATTTCTCCAAGATGGAGGCGCAGCGCGGCGACCCCTCCCCGACCCTCTTCGCCTTCCATGACACCCGTGATCCGGACGATCTGTTCCACGTGGAACACACGGGCGAGCAGCGGCTGGGCTGGACCCCGGGTTCCGATCAGGTCGCCTGCTGGATGACCCATACGACCCCGGAGACCGCCCGGATCGTTCGCGAGAACCTGACCAAGTCCGCGATGTACTCGGGCGAGATTGAGGGCGTCGGTCCGCGCTATTGTCCGAGCATCGAGGACAAGTTCGTCCGCTTCGCCGACAAGCCGCGCCATCTGCTTTTTCTCGAACCCGAGGGCCGAGCGACCAACGAATACTACGTCAACGGGCTGTCCACCTCGCTGCCGTTCGATGTCCAGCGCGATCTGGTGCGCAGCATCCCCGGGCTTGAGTCCGCCGTGATCCTGCGGCCGGCCTACGCCGTCGAATACGACTTTGCGCCGCCCACGCAGCTCTTCCCGTCGCTCGAGTCACGCAAGGTCGAGAATCTCTTTTTTGCCGGACAGATCAATGGCACCTCCGGCTATGAGGAGGCCGCGGCCCAGGGCCTGGTGGCCGGGGTCAATGCCGTGCACAAGGTCCGGGCTGAGGCGCCGCTCGTGATCGCGCGTCACGAGGGCTACATGGGCGTTCTGATTGATGACCTGGTGACCAAGGGCACGCGCGAACCCTACCGCATGTTCACCAGCCGCGCCGAGCATCGGCTATTATTTAATCACGGCAGCGCCGAAATCCGGCTGCTGCATCATACGCGGTCCCATGGTCTTGTCTCGACCTCACGGATCCAACGTATGGAGCACAAGAGAATCCGGATCACCGAGTGGATCGCGGCCCTCGAGCGGGAGCGACCGCCGGGCGGGCAGGGGACTTGGGGCGACCATATCCGGCGGGTCACCAGCGGCGGCCAGGGCCAGATTCCGGCCTATCCTGCGGCCTTTCAGGCCGAGTCCGCCGAGGTCCGCGCCGAGGTCATTTACCGGGTCAGCTATGCCGGCTACCTGGAGCGAGAAGAGCGCCAGATTGAGAAACTTTCCGTGATTGAGCGGGTCAAAATCCCTGCCGCGCTCGACTACCAGCAGGTGAGGGGACTCCGGCGCGAAAGCGCCCTGAAATTGGCTGAATTCAAGCCCTCTAACCTCGGCCAGGCCAGCCGCATAAGTGGCGTTAACCCAGCGGATATCAGCATCTTGCTTGTTTACATCGAAGCGGGAAGGGGAGCGGATGCCCGCTGAGCATCGGGGCCGCCCAGGACAGGTCTTCGACGTTGTAACATTTGTGAAACGGACCGGTTTTCCGCTGGGCCGGGGGCCTGTCGCGTCTTAGAACGGTCACACGATGAGCGAGGCAAAACCCAGAAAGATCTTGGTCGTGGACGATGAGGCCGACGTCACGGACTTGGTCGCGTACCACCTCAAGGCCAAGGGGTATCAGGTGGAGACCCTGAACGATCCCAATCGCAGCGTTGGCACGGCTCGTTCCCTCGTGCCCGACTTGGTGATCCTCGACGTCATGATGCCCGACCTCACCGGCATCCAAATCTGTCGCATGCTTCGGGCCGACCCCAAGCTCCGCAAAGTGCCAGTTATTTTTCTAACCGCCAAGGCCGAGGAGAGCGACCGTATTCAAGGCCTTGAAATCGGGGCCGACGATTACATCAGCAAGCCATTTAGCACCAAGGAATTAGTGCTGCGTGTTCAAACCATTCTTCGCCGACTGGGCGACAATCCCCCGGAGGAACCGCGGCGGATGCAGGTGGGCGGGATTGTGATCGAGGTCGACCGGCATCAAGTGACGGTGAACGGCAAGCCGATCGAACTGACGGCCACCGAGTTCAAGTTGCTCCACTTGCTGATGGAGCGGCGCGGCCGGGTGCAGACCCGAGAGCACCTGTTGATCAATGTGTGGAACTACGAGACGGAGATCGAGACGCGCACGGTGGACACGCATGTCCGCCGCCTGCGGGAAAAGCTCGGTTCTGAAGCCGATTGGATTGAAACGATCCGCGGGGTGGGGTATCGTATGGCTGAGCGCCGGGCTCAGGAAAGCGCCTCCTAGGGGAGGGCGGCCGACCTGCCCCGAGTGCCTGCATGTTCCTCTTTCTTACGATCCTTTTTGGCCTAGGCTTCGTCTTTACCCTCGGAAAGCTCTGGGTTCACCACAAGGCCGTGCGGAGCCTGCGCAGCGCTTTGTTCACGCGCCAGCCCCTGCTGCAGGAGGACCTTCCCGGGGCGCGCGGCCAAGCGTGGGATTCACTTTGCAGCACGGGCAACGAGCTGATCACGGAGGTCAACCGCCTCCAGCAACTCCGTTCAAGCCACCTCGCCCAGCTTGAAGCCACGCTGGGTTCGCTGCAGGAAGCGGTGCTCATCGTCGACGCGAGCAATTACATCATTCTCGCCAACAAAGCTTTACAGGATATATTTCCCCGTGCGACCCACATCCTTTCGCAGCGGCTTGAGCTGGTGCTGCAGAGCGCGCCCTTTCTCGCCTACGTCGAGTCCGTGAGGCGCGGGGTGGGGGAGCCCCGCCACGAGGTCGAGTTCATCGAATCTTCCCGCACGGTCTGGCTGGAGGTTACCGGGACCTCCATCCCGGCACTCAACAGCCAGAAAGGCCCGTGGGTTCTCTTTGTGCTCCACGACATCACGCAGCAGAAGAAGCTCGAAGCATTACGCAAAGAATTCGTGGCCAACGTTTCCCATGAGCTAAGGACCCCTCTGGCGGTGATCAAGGGCTATGTGGAGACCTTGGTCGACGGGCATCACGAGATCGCGATCGAGGATCGCGACCGCTTTCTCAAAACCGTCCAGCGTCACACCGAACGCCTCAACTCGCTTCTCGACGACCTGCTGGCCCTGTCGCGCCTAGAGTCCAGCAACCCGGGTCTACAGCGCGAGGCCACGGATCTTTCGCGGCTGATCGGAACGGTGATGGACGACTACCGCGCGCGGCCGGCGGCCGAGGGCCACAAGCTGGCGGCGAACATCGACCCCACCCTCGGCGAGTTGTTCATTGACCCGCTCAAGGTGACGCAGGTCTTCGAGAACCTCCTCGATAATGCGCTGAAGTACACGCCGCGGGGTTCCCACCTGCAGGTGTCGGCCAAGCGGGTACGCGACGAAGCCGAGATCTGTGTGCGCGACAACGGCCCCGGCATTCCGCCGGAGGATCTGCCGCACATTTTCGAGCGCTTCTACCGGGTGGACAAAGGTCGGTCGCGGGAAAAGGGCGGAACGGGGCTGGGACTGAGCATCGTCAAGCACGCGGTGCAGCTGCACGGGGGCCGCGTCTGGGCGGAGAGCATGCCCGGGGAGGGGAGTGCGTTCCACTTCACCCTGCCGCTGCGCCCGAGCAACTGAGGTCCGTCTTGGCGCGGGCCGCTGAGCCCAGTTCCATCCGCCCACCGCTAATTCGGATTGAGCGTCGGCCGGTCGCCCCGCATACCGCCCTGAATGCCCTTGGATCAAGCCCACGCCATTCGCGACGCCCGTTTGGCGGAGCTGCACCCGCAGCTCGACGCGGCGTTGCGGGGCCGGACCCGGCTCACCCTGGAGGTGGGCTGCGGGCATGGCCACTTCCTCACCGCTTACGCAAAGTCTAGGCCTGAAGAACTTTGCATGGGTATCGACCTGCTGGAAGATCGTCTCGCCCGGGCGGGCCGCAAGAGTAAGGCGGCGGGCCTGAGCAATGTCCTCTGGATCCACGCCGAGGCCAGCCTGCTGCTGCAGGCGTTGCCCCCCCATGTACGGCTGGGGCCGTCCATCTTCGTCCTTTTCCCGGATCCCTGGCCCAAGCGCCGCCACTGGAAGCACCGGGTGATCCAGCCGGCCTTCCTCTCGATGCTGGCCGAGCGGGCCGAGCCGGGTACCCAGCTGTGCTTTCGCACCGACTATGCACCGTACTTCACCGAGGCCTCGGCCGTGATCATCGGCCATGCCGCATGGCGGGTGGACGTAGCGGATACCTGGCCCTTCGAGGAACCGACGGTATTTCAATCCCGGGCGGAGAGCTACCAGTCGATCACGGCCCGCCGCCGCTGAGCGGGGAGGGGAGCGGCCTGCTAATTATTACAACAGTAGGCGATGAGATCGCGTCAATTCGGAGGTTGACGC
>CAMAXB010000070.1 GCA_945862035.1 Opitutus sp. GAS368 | reverse complement strand
GCAGCGGCAGCGACCCGTCGATGCCCGCCGTTGCCTCCGATGGCACCTTGCGGCCGGGCGAGGCCGTTGCGGCCGCTCTCGCGATCGGCGACATCACCCTGGCCGGCACCGGCACCGTTTCCCAAGTCGATGGCACGCGCGTCCTCGCCTTCGGCCATCCCATGCTCGGCCTTGGGGCCGTCGATGTGCCGATGGCCTCCGCGGAAATCGTCGCCATTCTCCCCTCGAATCAGAATTCGATGAAGATTTCGAACACCGGTCCGGTCATCGGCACGGTGCGGCAGGACCGCCTCTCCGCGATCTACGGTGAGCTCGGACCGGGACCGGTCATGGTTCCGGTCACGGTGACGACCCCGACCCGCACCCTGCAGTTCTCGACGGTCCGGCATCATCGCCTGACGCCCACCATCGCCACGCTGGGACTCACCCAGGCGGTTCTCGGGTCCAACGACGCCGGTCTGTCCGAGGGCTTCCGGGTCGCCAGCCGGGTCATCTTCGCCGACGGACGGGAGATCGGCCACTCGGCGCTTTTCGCGGGTCCGCAGGGATTCAACGCGGGGCTCGAGGGCTTTATTCGCCGCCTCACCACCTGGGTGCAGAACCCCGTGGAGTCTGTCTTTCCCACCAGGATCCTCTTCGAGGTCGAACCGCTGGGTGGCAATCCCACCGGAAGTCTCGACATCGTCCAAGTTTCCCGCCGGTCCGCCCGGGCCGGTGAACGCGTCGATGTCACGCTGACCATGCGTGACTACCAAGGACAGCCCGTCCGCGAGACCGTGGCCCTCGATATTCCGTCCGCCTGGGTGGGTCGCCAGCTCGACGTGATCGTGGCCCCGGGCGCGGAGATCGACCGCCTTGAGGGCGTGCCCGAATCCTATTCGGTCGCCAACATCCGCACGATCGAAGCCTACCTCGACGCCGTTCAGCGCGAGCGTCGGTCCGACGGACTCTATGTCGCCGTCGTGGAGCGGAACGCGGCCTTCATTGACCAGACCAATGCCACGCTCGACCTCCCCGGCTCGCTTGAGCGAATCGCGCGCGGCGCGGACGAGAACCGATTTCAGAAGCGCGACGTGCAGACCGCGATCTGGGAGCGGCACGTCTTCGCGGGCAAGCTGCTCCCGGCTCTCGTCCGTCGTCCCCTGACCGTCATTGAATGACGTTCCGGTTCAGGTCCTGTCACCTTCCCATGATGTTTCGTTCCTTTCTGGCCATTTTAGCGCTCGGCTCCGGACTTGTTAGCGCGTCGCTCAGCGCCCAGCCGCTCTCCAAGAAATTTGACGTCGATTTTTTTCGGGATGTGCCGAGCCGCAATCTGAAGGGCCTTGCGGCGCGCTCTGATGGACGCCTGGTGGCCGGGCCCGTGCTCACCCCTTTGACCGGGGACCTGCCGGCCGACTTGCTGTGGGCCCTTGAGCCCGCGGGCGCGGGGCAATGGCTGCTCGGCACCGGCCCCGAGGGCAAGATTCTCGAGGTCCGCATCGATCCGGTCGCGCCCACGTTTACCGCGCGCACGCTCGCCACGCTGGAGGAAACCCAGGTCCTGGCTTTGCGACGGCTCGAGGATGGACGAATCCTCGCCGGCACCTCGCCCCACGGTCGGCTGTATCTCCTGTCGCCCGACGGCACGGTCCAGACGCAGCTCGCGCTGCCCGTCGACTCCATTCTCGACCTGACTTTGGCGGACTCCGGCTCCGTGTTGGTTGCGACCGGCAATCCCGGGCGCATCTACCGGATTGATCTGGAGGCCTTGGCCCTCGCCGGGATCAGCCCCGAAAAACTCACGGAGGCGGCGGAGCTGACGGCCAAGGGCGTCACGCTTTTGGCCGAAATTCGCGATCGCAACGTGCGGCGCGTGGTCATTGCGGGCGACCGCATTGTCGCCGGCTCGGCGCCGCGCGGCAACCTCTACACCCTGCCGCTCGACGCCGCGCCGGGAACCGCGCCGGTCATCCTCCAGGAGAACCGGGACGCCGAGGTGACCGACCTGTATCCACTTTCCAATGGCGACGTCTATGCCGCGATTGTTTTCGCCGGGACAACGGCCGAGGCCCGGGTCAACCGCCCACCCACCCCCGCCGATCGCCCCGCCCCCGCGGAATTGGGTGCGGCGGAGCGCTTCCCGGGGCGGAGCGCGCTCATCCATTATCCGCTCGCGGGGCTACCCGAGACGGTGGCCGCGCGGGCGGGTATCGCCTTCTATCGCATTGCCCGGCGCGGCGACCTACTGCTGCTAGCCGGCGGTGAACAGGGCGATCTGCTGGCCTACAGCCTGAGCGAACGGCGCAGCCTGAATTTCGCCGGCAGTGAGGCCGCCCAGCTCAACGGACTGGCGGCAGCGGATGCGGACGGCAACACCTTCATTCTCGCGGGCAACAACATGGCGCAGCTCGCGCGGCTAAGCTTCACCGCAACTGGCCCACGCACTGCGGAAACCCGGCGACTCGATCTGGGCAGCGCGACGCGACTGGGCAGCCTGCGCTTCAACCGCCTTCGGTCCATCGAGCTGAGCCAGCTCGCCGTGTCCCTGCGCACCAGCCAGGCCACGGATGCTCTGGAGGGATGGACCCCCTGGCAGTCCGCGTCTGCCACCACCGACGGCGGCTGGCGCGGTGACGTCGCGCCCGGGCGCTACGTTCGCCTGAAGATTGAACTGCCCGCCGGGGCGGGTGAGGAGCTGCAGATTGATCGCGGGGCGCTCTACCACCTGCCGCAGAACCGGCGCCCCCAACTGCAGGACTTCCGCCTGCTTGCGCCAAACTTCGGCCTGATCCTCCGGGCCGACCAGACCGCCGCGCCCACCACCACCCTCGGGCAACTGCTGGGAGTCGGCGGGGCGACGACGGCCGCGGACGATCGCCGACCCAATGCGGTCCTGCAGAGTCAGATCGTCCCGGCGCCGGGCACCCAGATCGCCTATTGGAATGTGACCGATCCCGACGGCGATGCCCTCGCGGCGACCTTCTCGCTGCGCCGGGAAGGCACCGACGAGTGGACGGACCTCGCGGTTTTGGTCCGGGATCCCTTTGTTCAGTTTGAGTTTTCCCATCTGCCCGACGGCATCTACTTCACGCGACTGGTGGTTTCGGAACAAGCCCCGCGGCCTGAGGCCGAGCGGTTGAGTGCCCTCTTTGAGACGGACGACCTCGTGGTTGACCGCACCGCCCCAGAGCTGATGACCGCCACCGTGGGTCGCTCCGCCGGGCGCGTCGTGGTCCACGTGAGCGGTCGGGATGCCACCTCGGTGCTGGCCGGGGTCGAGTATGTGTTCAACAACGGGCACAAACTCACGGTTGAACAGCCGGTGGACGGCATTCTTGACGGCCGGGAAGAAAGCTTCGTGGCGGAGGTACCCGAGTCCGCCGTGTCGGGGTCGACATCGGTCGAGGTCATTCTCTACGATCGCGTGGGCAACAGCGTGGCGCGCCGGCTGGCGCTCTGACCACGGGCGACCGCGGTGCGGCGCCGGTGCACGCGCTGACGCGCGGCGACCGCAGCGGCGGGAAACGACCCCCTCCCCGCGTAACGATAATTCAAGCCCGGGGGTGCGCCCGATCGTACACGTCCTTCAGGCGCGCTATGCTGACATGGGTGTAAATCTGGGTCGTCGCGAGACTCGCGTGGCCGAGCAACTCCTGGACCAGCCGGAGGTCGGCGCCGGCGTTGAGCAGATGCGTCGCGTAGCTATGGCGGATCTTGTGCGGCGTGAGGTCCAGCGGCAGCTCGGCCAAGGCGAGGTAGCGTTTGAGCAGGAGCTGGACCTGTCGCACCGGCAGGCGCTCATGCTGCGGAGTGACCAACACCGGGGCCGAGGGACTTGTTTCCCGCGCGAACTCGCCGCGCCAACGTGAAAGCACGGCCGTCGCCACGCGGCCCAGCGGGCAGAGTCGCTCCTTCCGCCCCTTGCCAAGGACGCGCGCGACGCCTGCCTCAAGATCGATCCGTCCGTAATCCAAGCCGCAAAGCTCACTCACCCGCAGGCCACCGCCGTAAAGCAGCTCAAGCACCAGCCGGTCCCGCCATGCGGTGAAGCCATCGAGGCTGCCGTTCTCGAGCAGCCGCTGCGGTCCCTGCAGGAGGCGGACGATCTGTTGCTCGGTTAGAAATTGCGGCAGCCGCTTTTCCAGCTTCGGTAGGGGAATGCCGAGAAAGGGGTTGCCGCCCAGCCGCCCCTGCCAGTGCCAGTAGCGGTAGAAGGCACGCAATCCGGAAACGTGATTGTGCAGGGTGCGCCGGTCAAAGCGGCGCTGCGCCTCGATCACGAAGTCGCGCAGTTCGCGGGAACCCAGCCCGTCGAACCCGCGGGCCAGGAGTCCGGCGGATTCAAGCCAGCGGTGGAAATCCTCAAACGCCTGTCGGTAGTTGCGGAGCGTATACGCGGAGTAGCGGCGCTCCTGCCCCAGATGCGCAAGAAACGGATCCAGCCACTCAGCCACCACGATCGGCGGCAGCGGGGGACGCTCAGCGCGCGATGGCATGCCCATCCTTGCCCGCGACCTTCTCCTCCACCGCTGCCATGACCGCGGTGGCCCGCCGCCGGAGCGAACCCTCCGGATCCAGGCCCTGCATCCGCGCCGCCGCCGTCAGTTCAAAGAGCATGCGCCCGAGCAGCGCATCGTCCAAACGTGCCCCGAGGGCGCGCACCTGCGCCATATCCACCACGGCATCCGCGGGCAGCGCCTTCTTCTCGATCTGCTTCCACACCGCCTCGGCCAACATGAGGGCCGGGAGCCGCGGCGGGAGCTCCTTGAACACTCCGGCCGGAGTGGGCGCATGCTGCTTTTCCCGGGCCTTGATTTCCTCCCACTTGACGATGACCTCCGCGGCCGTGCCGAGCCGGGCGCTATCACTGAAGACATGGGGGTGGCGGCGAATGAGCTTGTCGTTCACCTCACGCGCGACGCCCTCGAGGTCGAAATGCCCCGCCTCCTCGGCCAACTGGGCGTGGAACACGACCTGGATCAGGACATCCCCCAATTCCTCGCGCATGTGCGGGAAATCAAGCCGGTCGATCGTGTCAATGAGTTCGCTCACCTCATCAATCAAGCACCGCACCAGCGAGGCGTGGGTCTGTTCCTGGTCCCAGGGGCAGCCCCCCGGCCCGCGCAGACGGGCGATGGTGCGGCGGAGGTCATCGAGCGCGCTCATGGGGGAAGAATCCAGAATTATGGAGTGAGAATCCAGAATAGAATTATCCCTGAATTCTGCGCGCGCCCCTCCGCAGTCGGACTCCTCCCTGCTCGATTCTTTCAGGAATGTTTCTTGCGCCGGGCGCGCCAGTTTGCGCCACTCTACCCTCATGTCCGACAAGCTCACCGAGATCATGGCCTGGAAGCGGCAGGAGATCGCCGCGCGCATTCGTCCGGTCCCGCCGGCGGAGCTGGCGGAGCTTCACGCCGCGCTACCCCGGCCGCCCTCCTTTGCGGCCGCTCTCCGGCGACCGGACGGAAAACTGGGCGTGATTGCCGAAATCAAGCGACGATCGCCCTCAGCGGGTGCCATCGCGGCAGGCGTCTCCGCCCCAGAACAGGCGATGAAATACCGCTTAGCCGAGGCCAGTGCGCTTTCGGTGCTGACCGACGAGAAATTCTTCGGCGGGACGCTCGACGATCTTGTGGCCGTCGCGGCCCGGTTCCGCGCTGAGCCGCCGCCCATTCCCTGCCTGCGGAAGGACTTCATGGTGCACCCCATTCAGGTCCGCGAGGCCCGCGAGGCAGGCGCCAGCGCCATCCTCATCATCGTGCGCGCGCTCGAAGACCGCGAAATCGCGGTCCTTCACGAGGCCGCGCAGGCCGCCGGTCTGGATGCCCTTTTTGAGATTCACAATGAGTCGGAGGTGACCCGGGCCGTGCGCCACGGCGCCCGCATCATCGGGGTGAACAATCGCGACCTGGCCGTCTTCAAGACCGATCTGGGGCTGAGTGAGCGCCTGATTCCGCTCTTCCCCCACGACGTGATCGCGGTCTCCGAAAGTGGCATCTTCACCGCGGCCGACGCGGCCCGCGTGAAGGCCGCCGGAGCGCAGGCCGTACTCTGCGGCGAGGCGCTCATGAGGGCAACCGATCCGGGCGCACTCATTCGGGACTTTCGCAGCTGCTGAAATGTCCGACCTCCTGCCCAGCCCGTTGTCTCCGTCTGGAACGCGCGATACGCTCGCCCGGCTCGGGCACCAGCCCAAGCGCTTTCTTGGGCAGAACTTTCTGGTGGACGGCAATATTGTCCGCAAGTCCCTTGAGCTGGCGGCGATCGCTCCGGGAGACCGCGTCGTTGAAGTCGGTCCCGGGCTGGGCACCCTGACCGCTGCCCTGCTGTCGTCGGGCGCGGAGGTGTGGGCGATCGAGCGGGACGCCACGCTCCACGGCCATCTGCAGACCACCTTGGTTGCGGCAGCCGCCGGCCGCTTTCATTTATTGGAGGGCGACGCCGTCGAGCAGCCCATTGCGGGTCTGCCGACGGATTTGGCTGAAGCGGGCTTCAAGGTCGTAGCCAACCTGCCCTACGCGATCTCAACCCCATGGATGGATGCTATCCTGAGTGGTCCCCTGCCCCAACGCATGGTGCTGATGCTTCAGTTTGAGGCTGCCCAGCGCTACGCGGCCGAACCCGGCACCAAGCTCTTCGGCGCGATCTCGATCTTTCTTCAGTCGGCCTACGGCCTAGCACCCGGGCACAAAGTCGCGGCCGCGTGTTTTTATCCCCGGCCTGACGTGGAAAGCTACCTTCTCCACCTTGTCCGCAAGCCGGCGCCGCACGTGTTCCCCGCGGCGAGCAAGGCCCTTATCCGGACCTGCTTTCAGCAGCGCCGAAAGCAGATTGGCGCCTTACTGCGCGACAAGTTGCCGGACGGGGGCCAAGCCTGGATCGCACAGCTGTCCGCGGCCGGCCTGGATGCCCGGGCCCGGCCCGAGGAGATTCCCGCCATTCTATGGCAATCACTTGTGCCGGCTTGAAACCGGCGCTGGGATAATTACCTCTTGAGGGATGATGCTGCGTTCGCTTCTCGTTCTGGCCGTCGTCCTGGCCGGGCTTGCCCCTCCTGCCCAGGCTCAGGCGGCCTCGCTCGGTCAGCGCACGTCCGAGGGACGCTACCGCCCAAAGAGCGGCGTCTACACCGTATCCATTCCGGTGCTGCCGGAGCTCGGTGGTCAAATTGAGGAGACGGAGTACGTGGTCACGTTTCGCGACGCCTTCACGCTTCACGCGAGCATCGCCTGTTTTCCCATGGACGCGACCCAGCGCTGGGAAAACGAGACCCGCGGCCGCCGCGATTACCTGGTGTGGTTCTTCACGACCTTCGTCCAAGGCGACTTCCAGCAGCGATTCCCCGGTGCCACCGTCGAAAGCGCGAAGTTTATGGCCGGAGTCCAGGACGGAGCGCTCCTGACCTTCATGCTGCTGCCCGGCGGGACCATGTTTGGCGAACGCATTGGCCTGGCCACCGGCGAGCCTCCTCCCGTCGCCAAGCGCGGCAATCTCCTCTTCGTCCGCGGCGGACACATCTACGTCCTGAGTATCGAACTCGCGGAAAAGGTGCTTGAGCGCAGCACCTTCAACAAGACGGTGGCCGAGGAAGACGCCATGCTCGAGGCCCGTTTGGCTGACCTCCTGGCCAAGATCGAGTTCGCCCCGACCCAGCCGTGAACCGCTCCCGGGCAATCCGGGGGGGGGCGTCCGAAGCTCGAACGCCGGCATCACTCCCTCGGGACTGAGTTCGAAATAATTTCGTTTCGACGATTCGTCTTTGTGATTTCTGATTTCTGATTTCCCATGCCGCCCTTTGGTCTCCTCATCCATGGCGGTGCCGGGGTCCTTCTTCGTTCGGAAGTCTCCCCTGCACTCGACCAGGCATGTCGTTCTGCACTGACAGAGGCCCTCGCCGCGGGCTACGCCCAGCTTGAGTCGGGTCGGCCCGCGCTGGACGCCGTGGTGGCGGCCGTGCGTGTGCTCGAGGACTCTCCGCTCTTCAATGCGGCGCACGGGGCGGTCCTGACTGCGGACGGCTTGTGCGAGCTCGACGCGGCGATCATGGATGGCCGCACCCGCGCCGCCGGCGCGGTGGCCGGGGTGAAGCATATCCGGAATCCGATTGCGCTCGCCTACGACGTGATGACGCGCAGCGAGCACGTGATGCTCGCCGGGGAAGGCGCCGAGCGCTTCGCCGAGCGGATCGGGTATGCTTTGGTCGACAATGACTACTTTCAAACTGAACGCCGGCGCCAGCAGTTGCGGCGGGCCAAGGAGATCGAGGCGGGCCCGGCGGATCCCCTGAAGGCGGCGCAGGCGCAGCAGGAGCGCGTGGGCTTCGTCACGGTGGACGACCATGACGACGGCCCGCAGGGCTGCCCAGCCGAGGAGCGCAAATGGGGAACGGTGGGCTGCGTCGCGCTTGATCGCCACGGCCATCTTGCCGCCGGGACCTCCACGGGTGGAATGACGAACAAGAAATTTGGTCGCGTGGGTGACTCGCCCATCATCGGCGCGGGCACCTATGCCGACGACGCCACGTGCGCCGTCAGTGCCACCGGCCACGGGGAGTTCTTCATCCGCAGCGTCGTTGGCCACGATATCGCCGCCCAGCTGGCCTACGCGCATCGTCCCTTGGCGGCAGCTGCCGCCACGACGCTCGCCAAGGTGGGGGCGCTCGGCGGAACCGGCGGCCTGATCGCGCTTGATGCCCAGGGCAATTTCACCCTGCCCTTTAACACCCCTGGCATGTTCCGCGGTGTTCACCTTTCGGGGGGCCCGCACGCTGTCATGCTTTACGGCGACGAATCGACCTGATCAGTCTAAAACTGCACCGAAACTTCCTCTCCATGACCACCCACCCGCAAAAATCTCCGCCGAAAATCATCTGGTGGGGACTCTGGTTCGCCATCGCGAGCGGTCTGCTCGGCATTCACGCGATCATCCCCGTCGTTGAAACCGCGCCCACCACGGGCCCGCTCAAGCATCTGCCGATGATTCCCCTGCTCGCCTCTTCGGCGCTCCGCTGGATTGTCCTACCCCGGATCAGCGAGGGCTATCGTGCCCTGCCGCTCTTCATCGTGGGCCTCGCCCTGGCGGAAGGCGGCTCCCTCCTCGGTCTGTTTCTCGTACCGGACCTGAGGCAGACCTACCTCGTGCTCGGTATTGCCGGCGTTGCCCAGTATGCACCGTTTTTCGCCTCCCGTTACGTCCGCGTCTGAGTTCATCCCGCACCATGGTCAACATCCTCAAGACCCTGCTCCGGGTCGCGCTGGTCGTGTTCGTCACGAGCGCAGGCGTCCGCGCCCAAGCACCCGAAGTTCCCAGCCGCCGCGAGGTGCTTGCCGCCATCGCGACGCTGGAGGATCGCTTCCTCAGCCCTGAGGCGGTCCGGGCGGCCGAGGTGGTGACGCGCTTCGTCGAGTTGAGTGAGGATTGCCTGATCGTCCTCGATCCCGAGGCCATTCCCTGGGCTGAGGACTCCGAGCTCGCCAGCGCCGACGATCGAGGGACGATGCTGCGCTCCCTCTTGCTGGCCGCTTATTTTGCGGGAAACACGAAGGCGCAGCTTGATTCAGGCAAGGTGGAGGACATGCCCTACCCGGGCTGGCTCTTTGTGATTCGCGCCTACCAGTCCGTCCAGGAAAGGACCGAGTTCCGCATCTCCTCCATTGAGGAGTTCATCGCGATGGAGGAAAAGGGCACCTTGGAGCGCTTCGCGCGCATCCTCAAGGCCCGGCGGAACGCGGGTCCCGACGAGCCCGCCGACATCATCTAGCCCAGGTGCCTTCGCCGTCGGGGCCCTGCCGGCTACCGCTGATCAGGCCGCGGACTTGGTTCCAACCGAGTGAAAGGTGGCGTCCGCGGGCAGGATGACCCGCTGGCAGAAGTCGCCAAAACACTCGCCCGTGGCCCGTTCAGTGGCGTAGCGCCTGATGATTGGCGTGAGCAGCGCGAGGACATCGTCGACCGTGGTGCTTGGGGAGAGCAGCCGATTGAGCCGCGTGCCATTGTACTTGGCGCCGATATAGAGCGCGTACTTGCCCGGTGCCTTGCCGACCAAGCCGATCTCGGCGAGGTACGGGCGGGCGCAGCCGTTGGGGCATCCGGTCACGCGCAGGCTGATGGCGTCGTCCCGCAGACCCGCTTCGTCCAGCACGGTTTCAAAACGGAGTAGAAGATCGTCGAGCATGCGCTCGCTCTCCGCGAGCGCGAGGCCGCAGGTGGGCAGGGCCACACAGGACAGCGCGTTGAGCCGCAGGCCACTGCGGGCGTTCTCGTTCGCGAGGCCGTGCTTGGCGAGAATGGCTTCAATGACGGGCTTCTGCTCAGGGCTGACGCCGGAGACGATCACGTTTTGCGAGGGCGTGAGACGGAAATCGCCCTGATGGAGGGTCGCGATCTCGCGCAGGGCGGACCGCATGGGCCAACCCTCGCTGTCCTTGATGCGTCCGCTCAGGATGTGCAGGCCGTAGAACCACGTGCCATCGACGCCCTCGTGCCAGCCATGAGGGTCCTGAATCGTGGAGAACTCGAACGCCCGCGCCGGAGCGAGCGTGAAGCCGGCGCGCTGCTCCACCTCCGACTTGAACCAGGCGATGCCGCGGTCCTCGATCGTGTACTTCAGGCGCGCGTGCTTGCGGTTGGTGCGATCACCGTAGTCGCGCTGCGTGGCAATGACGGCCCCGCCGACAGGATTTACTTGGTCCGGCGTGATGAAGCCAATGACATCCGCCACCCGCGGGAACGTTTCGGCATTGCCATGGCTCATGCCGAGACCACCGCCCACCGTGACATTGTAGCCGACGAGTTTGCCCCCTTCGAGGATGCCGATGAACCCAAGATCCTGGGAAAACACGTCGACGTCATTCGAAGGCGGGAGGGCAAAGCCGACCTTGAACTTGCGCGGGAGATAGGTCGGGCCGTAGAGCGGCTCGTTCTCGGGCTCACCGCCGGCCACCAGCTGGTCGTCGAGCCAGATTTCGTGATAGGCACGCGACTTGGGCAGGGCGAACTCACTGAAGCCCTTGGCGTGATCGTACATGGCGCCGTGGGCGGCCGACCGCTCCGGATTGGGTGGGGCCATCACATTGCGGTTCACATCGCCACAGGCGGCAATCGAATCGAGCAGGGCCTGATGCATCCCCTGGATCAACGGCTTCAGATTGCCCTTCAGGATACCGTGAAACTGGAAAGTCTGACGCGTGGTGAGGCGCAGGGAACGATTGGCGCGCTCCGTGGCGAGCTGGTCGAGCAGCAGCCATTGCGACGGCGAGCAACGGCCGCCCGGCAGGCGCACCCGCAGCATGAACGAGAACGCCTTTTCGAGCTTCAGCTTGCGGCGCTCATTGCGCACGTCGCGGTCGTCCTGCAGATAGAGACCGTGAAACTTGGTCAGCTGCGCATTATCCTCGGTAATCGCAGCGGTTGAGCCATCGATCAGGTCCTGCGCGATGGTGCCGCGGAGAAAATGGGAGGCAGCCTTGATCCCCTCATTGGCTGCAAGGGGCTTCGTTGCGGATTCAGATGGGCTCATGGACAAGTGGGCAAACCCTGCTTCGTGAATTCCCCGAGATCAAGCGGTAATTAGTGTTTAGGGTTATTTACTCAAGATAAGATCCCGCTCGAACCTCCCGGCCAGAAAGGCACAAAAAAGGGGCCGGTCGCGCACGACCGGCCCCAAGATCACTCAAACCGATCAGTAGCGATAGTGTTCCGGCTTGAAAGGAC